>DATLZR010000159.1 GCA_035573895.1 Blastocatellia bacterium
GATTGCCGGCCATCGCGTGGCCTTTGAGCCCCTGGCCATTCCGGCGGTCGTCTTCACTGATCCGGAGATCGCCTGGTGCGGACTCACCGAGACCCAGGCCAAGGAGCAAGGCCGACCGGTGAAAGTCGCGCGCTTCCCCTGGGGAGCATCGGGACGGGCCATGACGCTGGGACGAACCGAGGGGGTGACCAAACTCCTGATTGATCCCGAGACGGAACGAATTCTCGGCGTCGGCATCTGTGGCAGTGGCGCGGGGGAGCTGATCGCCGAAGGTGTCGTGGCCATTGAAATGGGAGCACTGGCGTCGGACCTCAAGCTCTGCATCCATCCCCATCCGACGCTGTCGGAGACGCTCATGGAATCGGCGGAGGTATTCTTCGGCACGAGCACTCACGTCTATCGCCCTCGTCGGGAGTGAGGCCGGGCAGGCGGCAGAATGCCCTCGCTTCGTGTCCGGCCTTTCGCCAGAAACAGCAAACAGCATAAGAGGACAGGTCCGCGTATGGCATAGCGTGAGACGGGGACGCCTATACCTCTCTCGATTCCCCTTTTTGCTTTGTCTCCGTGCGGGAAACAATCTCCTGGGCGAGGGCGAGTGCTTCTTTTGCTATCGTCAGGGCACTCTCGGCGCGCTCCCTGGTGTAAATCTCCCAGGGCGATGTGAGCGTCAGTTCATCGCCATAGTCAGTCAGGATGTGCTCTCGAAATCCGAGTCGGGAAGTGCAAAGGGCCAGTTGCTCTACATTGAGCGACGTTTCCTCGTCGAGCTTGTGTTCTTGGATCAGGTCAATGAGATGATCCCCGAGGTCGTGGGTCTTGACGATCGGTCGGAACAGGGCGATCACGGCTTTCGCCGCATTCTCGACAGCCGGTTGAGCGCTGCTTGCGGAGGCGCGCCAGAGGGAGTTCCGGGCCAGTTGCTCTGCTTCTTCAACGTACCCCCGCGCCAGAGCGAGGCGATACTGAGATTCTTTCAATGAGTTCACCGCCAGTTGACCTCCCAGATGCCTCGCGGTGGCGTCACCCAATCCCAGATCCACTCGCCGTTTAATCGTCGCCGTTTCAAGCCGACACGTTGAGTGATCTCGCGGACCTCTTGCAGCTTTGCACTCAGGTATCCCTGAGGATCAAAAAGAATGATGGCATCACTGGCAATGTCCAGATAGACCGGGAGCAAATCGGACTCGAACTCTTTCGGTGCCTTCGCCAACAACGACACCTTCGTCGCCAGCCGGAGCGGGAGCATCGCCTTCAAATAGGTTTGTCGGTCAAGCGGATGCTCCGGCAAGCGATCGGCCAGGACAAACAAATCCCAATCGCTGCCTGGCCTTTCGTCGCCTCGTGCTCGCGACCCAAACAGTGCAACCGCCACCAGATTCTCCCCCAGGCCAGCTTTCAACGCATCTACGGCTTGTTCGGCAATACCCATAGCACGGTTAAGTATAGTCATGGCCTTCCTCGGTCACAACCCGTGGGCTTATCGGGTGATCGTTTCACAGGCGGGGCCGAGAATTTCAGCGGCCATGATTTGTGAGGTTGAACCTCCCCTTGACCCATCGAAGCGATGGAGGAAAATCCCGGATCAAAGGTGAACCGATTACTTTTCGCCAGGGCCTATTGCTCCGCTGGCGGCTTCGGCCTATTATCTACTGCTTTTGTGCGCTTGAAAGTAGCTGGGGTCGTGCTGGAGCTTGCAAAGCGACCAGAGTGGAGGATAAGAGAGAGTTATGCGAATCATTGCCGTTGGTGCCTGTCTCGTTCTCCTCTTGAGTTCCTGTGGACCGCGTGTGCGCTACGATCTCATCATTCGCAACGGAACGATCTATGACGGAAGCGGCCGGCCGCCCATCGTGGGCGATGTTGCCATTAACGGCGATACGATTGCGGCCATCGGGAAGCTGGACAATGCCGTCGGACGCACCGAAGTGAACGCCAGCGGATTAGCCGTCGCTCCTGGTTTCATCAACATGCTCAGTTGGGCGACCGATTCGCTCATCGCCGATGGACGTTCGCAGAGTGACATTCGTCAGGGGGTGACGCTTGAGGTCTTCGGCGAGGGCTGGTCAATGGGACCGCTCAACGAGAGGATGAAACAGGAGATGAAAGAGCAACAGGGCGACATCAAGTACGACATCACCTGGACGACGCTCGGCGAGTATCTGGAGTACCTCGTGCGACGCGGTGTCTCTCCCAACGTGGCATCGTTTGTGGGAGCGACGACCGTGCGCATCTATGTCATCGGTTACGAGAATCGCCCGCCCACGCCGGCGGAACTCGACCAGATGCGTCAGCTCGTGCGCCAGGCGATGGAAGAAGGCGCGCTCGGCGTGGGATCGTCGCTCATTTATCCTCCCGCATTCTTCGCCCGGACCGATGAGCTGATCGAGTTATGCAAAGTGGCCGCCGAGTACGGGGGCATGTATATCTCCCATATTCGCAGCGAAGGCAACCGACTCCTCGAGGCCGTTGATGAGCTGATCACGATTGCGCGCGAGGCCGGTCTTCCCGCGGAAATTTATCACCTGAAGGCGGCGGGGCGATCCAACTGGTCGAAGATGGACGACGTGATCAAAAAAATCGAAGCGGCCCGCGCCTCCGGCCTGAAGATCACGGCCAACATGTACACCTACACGGCGGGGGCGACGGGGCTTGATGCCGCCATGCCTCCCTGGGTTCAAGAGGGAGGTCTCAAGGCCTGGATCGAACGTTTGAAGAATCCTGCCATTCGCGCCCGCGTGAAGAAGGAGATGACGACGCCGAGCACGGATTGGGAAAATCTCTATCTGGCCGCCGGATCGCCTGAAAATATCTTGCTCGTTGAATTCAAAAACGAGGCGCTCAAGCCGCTGACGGGGAAAACCCTGGCCGAAGTGGCACGACAACGGGGGAAGTCGCCGGAAGAAACGGCGATGGATCTGGTCATCGAAGACGGCAGTCGCGTGGGCACCGTCTACTTCCTCATGTCGGAGGAGAATATCCGCAAGCAGATCGCCCTGCCCTGGGTCAGCTTCGGATCGGACGCCGGCTCGCTGGCTCCGGAAGGCGTTTTTCTCAAATCGTCAACCCATCCCCGCGCCTACGGGAATTTCGCCCGATTGTTGGGAAAGTATGTGCGGGAGGAAAAGATCATCCCGTTGGAAGAGGCCATCCGGCGATTGACCTCGCTGCCGGCCACGAACCTGAAAATCGAGCGACGGGGGATGCTGGCACCGGGATATTTCGCCGATGTCGTCGTTTTCGATCCGGAGACGATTCAGGATCATGCGACGTTTGATCGCCCCCATCAATACGCCACCGGTGTGCGCCATGTTTTTGTCAACGGGGTTCACGTCCTCCGGGACGGCGAGCACACGGGAGCGACGCCGGGGCGCGTCGTGCGCGGTCCCGGCTGGAAAAAGCGAGGCTGACGCCAAAGGGGCCTGAAGAGTCATGAGTCTTCTCTGGATGATTCGTCATGGTCAGGCCGCCTCGGTGGTCAAAGGCGACTATGATCAGCTCTCCGAGCTGGGCCGCGAGCAATCGCGACGGCTGGGGGAGTACTGGCTGAAGCAGGGACTGACCTTCGATCACGTCTACGTCGGTCCCCGCCAGCGGCATCGTCAAACACATGATGTCGTCGCTTCTGTCTATCACGAGCACGGCCTCTGCTGGCCGGATCCGGTCGTGTTGCCGGAGCTGGACGAGTACCAGGCCGAGCCTCTCCTGCGGCAGGCTGTTCCCTTGCTCCGGGAGCGCGATCCCCATGTGGCCGAGCTGGTCACGACCATCACCCGGGGCGAGGATGGAGCGCTGCGTAGTTTCGAGTTGCTTTTGCGTCGCGTCACGCGCGGTTGGGTGAATGGCGAATTTGATCTTCCTGACGTCGAATCCTGGTCGGCCTTCCGCGCCCGTATTCGTCGGGGCGTTGATCGGATGACCGCCGTGCAGGGGAGAGGTCGCAGAGTTGCCGCCTTCACTTCTGCCGGAGCCGTGGCCGCTGCCGTCGGTCTCGCTCTGGGGGTGAGTGACTTGCAGACGCTGGAACTGATGTGGGTCATCAACAACACGGCCGTCACGGAGTTTCTCTTCACGGCTGGGCGATTTTCGCTCGGTCGCTTCAATTGCCTGGCTCATCTGAGCGATCCAGCGTTGGTCACCTTCCGCTAAGCGAGAAGCGACGATGTCGCGCGAGCTTTCCAGCCCGCGAATCTGTCGCGCGGGCTTTCCAGCCTGTGACGGAGGAAAGGACGATGGATTTCTCCATTCCCGAGACCGTGCAGAAGCTCGTAGCCGATGTCCGTGAGTTTCTCCGCGAGGAAATTTATCCTCTCGAAGCCCAATTTCTTCGCGAGGGTTTTGCGGCCGTGCTGCCGGCCCTCGAAGAGAAACGACAGAAGGTGAAGGAGCGAGGGTGGTGGGCGCCCCACATTCCCCGCCACTATGGCGGGATGGGTCTGTCGCTCGTAGAGTTTGCCCATCTGAGCGAGGAGCTGGGACGAAGCCCGCTCGGCCATTTCGTCTTCAACTGTCAGGCTCCCGATGTCGGCAATATGGAAATCCTCATGGCTCACGGGACCGAGGAGCAGAAGAAGACCTATCTTTTCCCGCTCATTCGTGGAGAGATTCGGAGCTGCTTCGCCATGACCGAACCCGCTTATCCCGGATCGAATCCGGTATGGATGGCGACACAGGCCGTGCGCGATGGGGATGACTATGTTCTCAATGGCCACAAGTGGTTTGTCTCCGGCGCCGAGGGAGCGGCCTTTGCCATCGTCATGGCGGTGACCAATCCCGAGGCGGAGAGCCCTCATCGGCGGGCGAGTCAGATCATCGTGCCGACCGATACGCCGGGATTTCGCCTGTTGCGAAACATTCCGGTGATGGGAGACAGTGGCAGCGGCTGGGCCAGTCACGGTGAAGTGAAGCTGGACAATTGTCGTGTGCCGCAGGCGAATCGCCTTGGTCCTGAAGGAGCCGGTTTCGTCATCGCTCAAGAGCGGCTCGGTCCGGGCCGCATTCACCATTGCATGAGGTGGATCGGCATTTGCGAGCGGGCGTTTGATCTGCTTTGCCGACGGGCCGCCACACGACGGCTTGCGCCCGATCACGTGCTGGCCTCACGCCAGATGGTGCAGCAATGGATCGCCGACAGTCGCGCCGAGATCAATGCCGCCCGACTCATGGTCCTGCATGCCGCCTGGACGATTGATCGGGTCGGCGCCTCAGCCGCTCGAGAGGAGATTTCCCTCATCAAGTTTTTCGTCGCCGGCGTGCTCCAGCGGGTCCTGGATCGCGCCATTCAAGCTCATGGGGGATTGGGCGTCACCGACGATCTGCCGCTCTCGTTCTGGTATCGTCATGAGCGCGCCGCCCGCATTTACGATGGGGCTGACGAAGTCCATAAGGTGGCCGTTGCCCGCCGCATTTTGAAGCGCTACGGTGTGGATCTTCCGCGCGATGAGGCCTGAGTGGATTGATCAACCGACTGCCGTTCGACCCGGCGAGGAACTCGATGTCGGGACGCTTGCCGCCTACCTCCGTCGGCATCTGCCCGACATCTCCGAGCCGATCCAGCTCCAGCAGTTCCCCAGCGGCTATTCCAACCTCACCTATCTTCTGCGCATCGGCGAGAAGGAGTTTGTGCTCCGGCGGCCCCCCTTCGGAGCGCACACGATTCGCGCCGGTCATGATATGAAACGGGAGTATCGCACACTGGTCGGTCTCTCCAAAGTTTACGGGAAGGTGCCGCGCCCGCTCCTTTACTGCGAGGATGAATCGGTCATCGGCGCCCCCTTCTACATCATGGAGCGGGTGAAAGGCGTGATCCTTCGGACGGTGCCGCCGGCGGGACTCGATCTTCGCCCCGATGTCGCGCAGAAGCTCTCGCAATCGTTCGTGGATAATCTCGTCGAAATTCATGCGGTGGATTATCAAGCGGCAGGTCTGGCCGACCTCGGCCGACCGCAGGGATACGTCCAGCGTCAAATTCGTGGCTGGAGCGAGCGCTATGCCGCTGCTCGCACCGATGACATCCCGGAGATGGAGCGCGTCCGCGACTGGCTCGAAACGCACCGTCCTCCAGACAGCGGAGCCGCGCTCATTCACAACGACTACAAGTACGACAACCTGGTACTCGATCCGACGGATCTCTCCCGCATCGTCGCTGTACTCGATTGGGAGATGGCCACCATTGGCGATCCGCTCATGGATCTCGGCAGCACGCTCGGCTACTGGGTTCAAGCCGATGACCCGGAGGAGTTGCAACAGTTCCGTTTCTGTCCGACGACGCTACCGGGAAATTTCACCCGCGCCGAGATTGTCTCGCGCTACGCCGAGCGGAGCCATCGGGACGTCTCCGACATCCTGTTCTATTACGTCTACGCGCTGTTCAAGATTGCCGTCATCGTCCAGCAGATCTACTTCCGCTACTATCGCGGCTTCACCCGAGACGAGCGGTTCGCCCGAATGATTCACCTCGTGCGCATCCTCGCCGCGATGGCCGTGAAGGCGATCGAGCGAGGCCGGATTGATCGCCTGGGCTGAGGCCCGTCCAAGTCCTCGTCTCGACTGCCTTCCTTCCGCCTCTTGGAGTCCGCTCGCCCCGAAGGTGAGAGTGCTCTCTCGAGAGTGCCCCCCACTCCGAGAGACTACATATAGGATCCTCCGGTGACGAGCAGGACCGCTCCGGTCACGTAATCGGCCAACGGCGACGCCAGAAAGAGCACGGGTCCAGCGGCCTCCTCCGGCGTCCCCGGACGGCCCAGAGGAATGAGGTTGAGCGAGACCTGACGCATGGCGTCCGGAATCCCGAGTTGTACCTCTTTGCCGTTGATGAGGACCGTCTCCTGTTGCTCCTTTGGTTTCGTCAGGCGCGTATCAATGAAGCCGTAAGCGACAGCATTCACGTTAATGTTGAAGCGTCCCCACTCCTTGGCCAGTGATTTCGTCAAGCCGACGATCCCCATTTTGCCCGCCGCGTAGTTAATCTGGCCGGCGTTGCCCGCGATACCGGAGGTCGAGGAAACGTTGATGATCTTGCGATGGATGCGCTTGCCCTCGGCGATTTCCTTCTTGGCGACCTCGCGCATATAGGGCACAGCCGCGCGGATGATGCGAAAGGGGGCCGTCAGGTGAACATCAATCATGGCGTACCACATCTCGTCGGTCATGTTTTGAATGACGGCATCCCAGGTATAACCGGCATTGTTGACGATGATGTCAATGCCGCCGAAAGCCTCGACGGTCGTTTTCACCAACCGGTCGGGAAACGTCGGATCGGTCACGCTGCCCGCGCACACGATAGCCCGTCCGCCGGATCGAATGATGTCCTGAGCCGTCGCTTCCGCAACGTCCGCATCGAGATCGTTAACGACGACCGAAGCGCCATGCTCGGCGAACAACAGGGCTACGGCACGCCCAATCCCACGGCCCGATCCGGTGATGATGGCTGATTTCCCCACGAGTAACCGATAGTCTTTCATCGCTTCCTCCCTGGTTGTTTGTTACATCGGCCTCACCGGTTGAACCTCAGAGGTTCGACCGCATCTCCTACGCTTTCTCGCATTCCTTTTCGCCGGTCAGCATCTTCCGTGTTGCTTCCCGGCACTTGGTAAGCTCGAAAAAGATACGGGACAGCCCATGTTATTCGCCAGGGGGAGAGGAGGGCTCGGGGGAGATGCGAAAAACCAATCCCCTTCTGCGCCTTCCGCTCGCGAGTCCTGCCGGCGCCTTAGCTCTCAGGCGGCGAGCCGGATTGTCCAACTATGATCATGAGCCACGACCTCGATCTTGAGAGCGCGGGCGAGTCGGCTGAGCACTCCCCATGAGGGAGGGGATTTGGTCAACCCGCGTTCGATACGACTAATGTATTCGGTCGTCACCTCAGCGGATTCGGCTAACTCCTCCTGGGTGAGCCGGCGGGCCCGGCGTAACTGGCGCAGGGCTCGACCGAATTCTTTCGCATATTCCCTTTCCCCCGTCATAGGCCGCAATGCCGACCATGACAATTTTACCTTTGCTCCTCTGCCGGTGATCGGAAATCAGCAGGGCATTGGAGAATGGTGGCCACTCCTTCCGAAAGTCACCACAGATAGACAGGGATTCACACGGATGCTAGAACCGATCCGGGCTCATCCGTCTTCATCCATCGGCTCCTTGCTTATGGCCTCCGGAAGGCGCCGGGGCTGCCGTCTACCGTCCTTTGAGCCGTCTCTTGATGGCGGCGACCCGGCTTTTCATCGTGACCTCTTTGTCGCGCCGGTCGTCAATGACGAAAGTGGTCACGACACGTTGCGCTCCTCGCCGAAAGGCCGCTTCATGCATCTTTCGCGCAAGGGCAAAAACATCTTTGGGGGTTCCCTCAAACAGCGTTCCTACCGCCGACACATCGTAGGGAACACCGGCTTTTTCCAGAACTCGAATCGCATCGGCGATATAATCTCCCATGCTCGTTGTGGATGTCCCAACGGGCACAATGCTGATTTGGGCGAGCACCATGGTTGTCCTCCTGTGGCGCAAGCTTTCGAGCTTGCGCTTTCGCGGACTGGAAAGTCTGCGCTACGTGTGGCGCAAGCTTTCGAGATTGCGCAAAGCGCAGGCTGGAAAGTCTACATTCGCAGACTGGAAAGTCTGCGCTACATGTGGCTCAAGCTTTCCAGCTTGCGCAGGGCGCAGACGAGAACATCGGCGCGACGGGAGTGGCATTTCCCTTCAGGTGCTGGTCCGCGCCGATTTTTTCCGTCGGGCAGAGCGTCTTTCCTTCGAGTCCTCGACCACCCATGCTTGCTTGGGCAGAGTTATCGTGAGCACACCATCGCTCAGGCGCGCCCTTCCCCTCTCCGGTTCGACGGGTATGGGAAGGTCGAGCTGTCGGTAGATTTGCCCGTAGCGAAACTCACTGCCATGAATGCGCACGTCCTCAGCAGTTCCCTCAGGCTGAGCCTCTCCCAGCAAGACCAGACTTCGACGATCAACCCACACGTGAATATCTTCACGTGGAATCCCCGGCACGCGAAACTTCACGACGAGGGTATGGGGGTGCTCCTCCAGATGCATCTCCGGTTTCCACACGAGCTGACTCTCTGCTCGAAGCCAATCGTCCAGTTCGTGACCGGGTTCGTATCCCCGCTCAACAGCCAGTTGGTGCGCTCGGACAGCAATCTGTTCGCGCAGCCGGTCAACGGTCTCCTGAACAGATGAGGTCATCGGATGAATGGCGACCGCCTTTGCCATAGATTCTTCCTCTCCTCAAAAATCACACGGGGGACGCGCAACGTCGTAAGAGCACGCGTAGCCGTGCTCCTTCGTGTTCCTCCGCACAGCAGCTCTTCCTGTTTGTGGCGAACACCGAGCCTTAACCGGCTCTCCCGACCTTCGTCGAGAACAGTCCAAGAGATATGACGTCGGTCCCGATATGAAGCTTTCCCGCTTGTGCAGTCTTTCGCTTTCATCGTAAGCCCATTCTAACCGAACCGGCAGGACATCAAAACCCGTCCGCCCGTACTCCGACAACTTGTCGCCTGCTTGGGCGAGGGAGCTGAGAAAACCGGTCCATCGCGCTACCGTATCGCCGGCTGCTCTCGAGCGGTGGCAGGTTGCAGGGGTGGAGCCATCCGAAGAGAAGTTTGCTGTAGCGTCTGATCAACCGCCTGGAGGAATTCGTTCGGATCGCCTGTTTTCAAAACATAGCTCTCGGCCAGCCACGAGGTGTAATCATCCTGGAATGAGGCATAGGCGGTAAGAATAATGACGGGTAGGGACGGATACCGGCAAGCAATTTCCTGAAGAAGTGTCAGTCCGCTCTCCGGACCGAGCCTGATGTCGAGTACAACGAGGTCGAGCGGCTCACATTGAATCATCTGGAGAGCTTCACGGCCCGACTGGGC
>DATLZR010000160.1 GCA_035573895.1 Blastocatellia bacterium
GAGCATCATCTGGTGGGCGGGCATGGCATTGAGGTCTACGTGTTCGCCGATAGTGATGGTCGGGTGAGCCGTGAGTGGCTTCGGCGGCTGATTGAGGGGCTCGATGAGGAGGGGGTAGGAGCGACGACGGGCTTTCGGTGGTATCGCGTGGGAGAGAGTTTCTGGTCGCTTCTGCGGTCGTTGTGGAATGCTCTCAGTCTGACGGCGTTTGGACCTCATCGGAGGAACTTTGCTTGGGGTGGGTCAAGGGCGATTCGCCGGAGGGTGGCCGAGGCTATCGGACTCCGCGAGGCATGGCAGGGTGCCGTTTCAGACGATTACACCCTGACGGAAGCTGTCAGAGCATCGGGCTACTGGATCAAGTTTGTGCCCTCCTGTCTGGTGGTGAGTTCGGGGACATGTTCTTTTCGTGAGTTGATCGAGTTCACCAACCGACAGATCGCCATCACCAGGGTCTATGCGCCGAGGTTGTGGTGGATGGTGTTGCTGACGCACCTTCTATTCACGGTAGTTTTCCTGTCGGGGGTTTGGGGTGTTGTAGAACGGGTTGTGAGGGGGGGAAGTTTAAGCTGGCCGCTTATGGCGGTTGCGTTGATTTACCTTCCGGGTGTGATCAAGGGGGTCATTCGGGAGCGTGCTGTTGGTCTGATGCGGCCGGAACTGGTGGAGGAGTTGAGGCGGTTTCGCTGGGCGTACTGGTTGCTTCATCCTCTGGTGAGTTTGCTTTATGTTGTCAACGGGGTGGCATCGGCGGTCCGTCGAGAGATCACCTGGCGTGGGATTCGGTATCGCTTGGTTTCACGGAGGAGGACGGAGGTGATTGGGGGATGGGAAGAAGGGGGGAGAGCGCAAGGAGGGGAGGCGGCGGCAGGCTCGACACTGGCGGGGTTGGGGTGATATGGTTGGTCGCATGGGGGGGTGTGAGGACAATGAGGATGGTCTCGGGGAAATACTCTGGAGGGACCAAACGGCTCGTTCTGGTGGCCGGCACATCCCTTCTGGCTGTCCTGCCGTTGGTCATCCAGTGGGACGCGTCCTCTCCTCAAGACTCAAGCCTTCCCCGGTTGGCTCAGGTAAGCCCATTCCTCTATCGCTCTGGTCAACCATCGGAGGAAGGGTTCAAGAAGCTCGCCGCAATGGGCATTCGCACGGTCATTGATTTACGGGGGGCAGGAAAGCGGGCGCGGAAAGAGAGGGCGCTGGTCGAATCGCTGGGAATGCGCTATGAAAATGTTCCGCTCAGTAATCTCAGGCGTCCGACCGACGATCAGATCAGACGCATCTTTGAGGTCATCGCTGATCCAAAAGCTCGCCCGGTACTCGTTCACTGTCGTCGAGGGGAAGATCGCACCGGAGTTGTGGTCGCCCTCTATCGGATTCTCTATGAGGGCTGGGAAGCCGAGCACGCCTATCGGGAAATGCGGAGATTTGGGTTCAAGTGGTATCTCTGGGGCATGAAAGGCTACGTCTTTGATTTTGCCCGCCGCCTTCACGCCGCGCCGATACAAGGCGTGCCCTTTCGCGCTGCGAAACTTCCCGGTGGAGACTGAGTGATCCTTGGAGAAGTTCGCGGATGGGGCTTCTCCGGGAAAGAGTATCGGGTAGCGACGCGTTTCTCCTGACTTTCGTTTTCCTGTTGCTTTTCGGAGTCCGCCTCACTAACATTGCGCATGCCAGGGCGGAAAGGAAGCTACCGGTGAGCATACGGCAGAGCGGAAAACGAATTATCGCTCTCCTGCTGGTCGCTGTTCCAATAACGGTTGCGTTACAGACCGAGGCTCTGAATGTATCGAAGACGCAGCGTCCGGTGTACGGATGGGGCTTCACGAATCACCCTGATGGTGGGGGAGGGCCGGACGACTGGCAACGAGGGAAAGAAAAGGCACGAAAGCAACGAATTCTCTTCGTCCTTCGGTATGGTCTCAATCTGGGTGCGCTGTGGTTGATTTTCATTACTGGACTCTCGGCGCGACTCATGGATGTAACTGGAAGACTCACGTCTCGGCGCGGTGGACAACGGGTAGTTTATCTGGTGATTTTCTTTTCGCTCATAATGCTTCTGAACCTGCCGCTCGATCTTTATGCCAGCTACGGGATAGGTCGCGAGTACGGGCTCATCACGCAAACGCTCAGTCAGTGGCTGAGGGATTATGCGGTTGCGCAAGCGATCGCCCTGGTCATTTTCATCGGTGTGGTACTGGGTCTGTATCGGCTGTTCGGTCGGCGGCGGTGGTGGGCCTGGGCGACGCTGGTCTCCATTCCGGTGATCGTGTTTCTCATCTATATTGCTCCGGTTGTGCTTGCGCCATTATTCAATCGGTTCACACCGCTGCCGGAGAGTCCACTGAAGGGCGAGCTTCTCGCGTTCGCGCGGTCCGAGGGCGTCCCTGCTGAGGATGTGTTCGTGATGGACGCGAGCCGTCAGAGCCGGGCGGTGAATGCCTACGTTATCGGGATCGGTCCCACCAAACGCATCGTTCTTTACGACACGTTGCTTGAGAGGTTCACCCTTCAGGAGATCATGTTCGTTCTGGCGCATGAGATTGGCCATTATCGCTTTCACCACGTCTGGAAGTTTATCGCCGCCGGCGTCCTCGCGGTGCTTTGGGGCTGTCTCCTGGTGGAATTACTGGGTCGTCGTCTTCTCCGTCGCGCGACCGCGCGCGTTAGAGTGACCGACCTGGCGGACAGCGCGAGTCTGCCGCTCGTAGGCTTCGTCTTTCTGGTTGCCTGTGGAGTGGCTTTTCCCATCCTCAACACGTACTCTCGGCACCTGGAGCGGGAAGCGGATCGCTTTGCCATCAGCCGGATCCGCAATCCGGTCGCGGCCATCACCGCTTTCGAGAAGCTCGGTCGGCTCAACGTGAGCGAATATGAGGCGTCACCACTTGTGGAGATCATCTTCTATGATCATCCCACGCTGGCCAGGCGAATTCGCTTCGTCCGGGAATTTTCCGGCGGAGAATGAGCCTTTGTCGGGGACGGGAGCGATTTGTCGAGAGATGTTATGCAGCACATGTGTCGTATCCGGACGCGCGTAATTAATCCCGAGGTCGCCGTCGTTGAGGTGAGCGGGCGGCTCGATCCCGGATTTGAACGCGATGGCATCTACCGGGCCGTTGAGAAGCTTCTCGCTGAGGGATGGAGGACTATCCTGCTCGAATTGAGCCGGGTGACGCTTATCACCTCGCTTGGTGTCGGGAGTCTAATCAATGTTCTCCGCCTCGTCACGAGCCAGGATGGGGCGTTGAAGCTCGTGAATCCGTCGCTGAGTGTGCGGAAGATTCTGTCGGTGTCGAACCTGGACAGCATCTTTGAGGTGTATGTGACCGAGGATGAAGCGCTCGGGAGCTCCGTCAAGTCGCCGGATCCGGCGAAGTCAAAACCATCGCGACGGAAAAGAGAGACCCAGTAGGACGAGCTTATGGCTGACGGACTTCGCATGATCGTGATGGTCCCTCATCCGCCGAGGATTATCGAAGAGGTCGGCGACCGTCACAACGTCCAGTCAGCGACACTCTCGGTGCAGGCACTCAATCGTCTGGCGCTCCGCATCTGCGAGGCCGCCCCTGAAACGGTCATCATCCTGACTCCCCACGCCCCGATCTCCCGGGAGGCTTTCGGGGTGCATGTCGGCGATGTCCTCCGAGGGTCCTTTGCTCATTACGGCTGCTTCTCCCTCCGTTTCGAGTTCGAAAGTGATCTGCTTCTGGTTGACGAGATCATCAGCGAGGCTTTTGATCGGGGAATTAAGACCTTTGAAATCCCTGATGGTACTCCGCTGGACCATGGCATGCTGGTGCCGCTCTATTTCCTCACCCGTGCCGGCTGGCGAGGAAAAGTGGTGGGTATCGGGTGTTCTCTCTTGCCGCATGAGGTTCACGTGACGTTCGGTCAGGGGATTGATCGGGCGGTGGCGGCGCTCGGACGGCGGGCGGTCTTCATCGCCAGCGGACATCTCAGCCACCGTGTGAGCGAGATGTCACCGGCAGGATTCGATCCTCGCGCGCGTCAGTTCGACGAACGCATCGTTGAGGCACTGCGTTCCGGGGAATTCGTGGCCATCTGCCAGATCGAAAATGATCTGCGCATTCGCGCCAGCGAATGTGGCTATCGTCCGTTGCTCGTGGCTCTGGGAGCGGTGGGGCTGCGAGGGATCAATCATGAGGTGCTCTGCTACGAGTCCCCCTTTGGAGTCGGATACCTCGTCGCCGTTCTCGCCGATCTTACGGCTGGAGAACGGCATTCTGAGACGCCACCCGTCTCCACCGCGGCAGAGCGGGCTGCATCGTCGCTGGACGATCAACTTTGACGAGACCATAAGCGGCTGAGGTGCTCTTGACAGATCCCGTCCGAGCGAGTAGACGTTTGGCCATGATGATGAAGGGATCATTCGGACGGATTGTCGGTGCTACGCTGATGGTTCTCTCGATGGGCCTGACGGCGGCTCCGTCGGGCGCTGGTAGTCAGCACCCCATGGAGGTTCCCCCCGACGAGTCGGAGATCGGAGACCTCGACACCAACGATAACGGGGCCATCGTCTTCATTGCGCCCGAAGGAATCTATCGCCATCCGGGCAGTGGGAAGCCCCGATTGATTATTCGCGTGGGAGATAAGATCGGCGCCCGCCGGGGGACATTCAAACGGTTTCATCGCGTCGTGCTCAGCAATGGGGGACGATTGGTTTTCACCGCTGATATCGAGGACGGCGATGGCGAGAGTGGATTGTTTACTTTCCGCGAAGGTGAAGGTGTGCGCCCTCTCGTTCTGCAGGGGTTCTTTCTCGCTGAAATCAATGGCCGGATAGCGGGATTTGGCAAGATTGGCTTCGTGAGTCCTTTTGCCGTTTTCCATGCCACGGTCGAGGGGAGCGAAAGAGGCCGCTCAGGTCTGTTCTATGTTCATGTCGGGACGGGAGTCGTCCGCGTCCTCGTTTTCGAGGGGCAGAATGTCGGCGGCGGAGAGGGGGTCTTTGCTTCCTTTGGGGACTTCGTGGTGAATTCCTTCTCTCCGTTGTCGGTGGTTGTCACTTTTCAAGCCGGCATTCGTGACGGTCGCCATCAGCAGGGCATTTTTGCTATGAGCTTGCTGCCGGTACTGTCGGAATTTGCCCGGATCATTATTCTCGATGGGCAGGACGCTCCGGGACGGCGAACGGGCCGGTTCACCGAGTTTGTATCGCTGGCACGCTCGCCGAACGAACTGGTCTTCGCGGCCAAGCTCGACGGCGGCGATGTCGGATGGGGAATCTTCCAGATGCTTTTCCCCGGTCTTCTGCCTGGCGTTGACATCAAGGCGCTGGCTGGCGGCTCAGCGCCGTTAGGGGGCGAGTTCAGCGAGTTCGGCGAACTCTCGATCAATAACAACGAGCTGCTGGTTTTTCGCGCCCGCTTGACCGGAGGAGATTCTCCAGAAGGGCTTTACTCGGTCACGCTCGGTCCCGTCTTGACGATTATTCTCCCGGTGGCGCGCGTCGGGCAGACCGTACCGGGAACCAGGGGAGGTCGAATCGCCAGCATCGGCGATTTTGTCCTCAACAATGATACTCAAACGATTTTTCAAGCCCGCCTGGTGGGGTCGGATCAGATCAGAGAGGGGATCTTTCTCGGTCAGGCCAAGCGGCTTTTCACTATCGGCATCAGCCGGTAATCGAGACAGTGAGGTGCGCCACCTCTGATGGCTGATTGGCAATACTCATGGTCTCACGGTTGGGACACTCAGAAAGGTGATGGCGCGGGTGGGCCGGGCGTGGGCTTCGGCAACCACCGATTGATCTGCCCTCGGTCTGCGGGCAAACGATTTTTCCCCTCTCGTCTGTACGAAAGCTGTGAGGGTGTGGTTTAATATCCACTCCTATGGTGGGACAACTTCAGCAGCGAAGGAGGGAGCCGGTGAGACGACGGGCTACTCGAACTGCCTGCGTGCTGATTCTTTTTCTGATCGGCACGCTCCCGCTGTCATCTCGAGGAAGCAGCACGGATGAACAAACCGTGTTGAAGGATTTCGCCGAGGCTCTGGCCATTGTTGACGAGCACTATGTTGACAAGATCGAGTACGATTCTCTGGTGAAATCAGCAATCCAGGGAATGCTTCATACGCTTGATCCTCACTCGAATTTCTTCGACAAGCGGGAGTACGCTCGGTTTCGCATTGAGCAGACGAGCCAGTATTACGGTATCGGGGCGACGATCGGACCGCGCAACGGGAAGGTTTACATCCTGGCTCCCTTCGAGAATACGCCGGCCCACCGGGCGGGACTTTGTTATGGAGATCAAATTGTCGCCATTAACGGGGAATCAACCGAGGGCTGGCCGTCCTCTCAGGTGTCGGAACGACTACGGGGGCCGCGAGGAACGACCGTCGAGGTGCAAATCTTGCGGGCCGGGGAGACGCGACCCCGCACTATTCGGCTCGTGCGGGACGCGGTGCCGCTTCCCACAATCGAGAATGCCTATCCGATTCGACCCGGTGTCGGCTATATCTCGCTGCTCCGAGGGTTCAATACCACCACCGACGATGAGCTGCAACAGGCTCTCACGATGCTGGAATCCAAAGGGGTCACCCAGTTGATTCTCGATCTCCGGCGCAATCCGGGGGGCTTTCTCGAACAGGCCATTCGCGTCGCGGACCGGTTCCTCTACGCCGGTCAGCTCATCGTGACGCAAAAAAGCCGACTGGGACGCCGCAATGCCGAGCGCCCCTACTATGCTCAGAACACCAATCCCAATTTGATGCCCCTTGTCATACTGGTGAACCAGGCGACGGCTTCGGCTTCGGAGATCGTGACGGCAGCCATTCAGGAACACGATCGTGGCCTGGTCGTCGGCGAACCTACATTCGGAAAGGCGTTGGTGCAAACGATCCTGCCGTTGCCTTTCGGGACGGGCCTGACTCTGAGCACGGCGAAATACCTCACGCCGAGCGGGCGGTTCATCCAGCGCAGCTACTCGAACGAGAGCTACTACAGCTACTATGCTCTTCATCGGGGTAATGACGCGTCGAGTCAACCCCGAATGCCAACGGGACCAGCCTATCGCACTGATGCCGGGCGTGAGGTCTATGGCGGAGGGGGTGTCACGCCGGATATCATTGTTCCGTCTACCGTGTTAACGCGCGAGCAGTCGGAGATGATCGGTGCGATTTTTGCCTTCACGCGCGAGCTGGTTTCCGGGACGCTCCGAGGTTTCGAGCGGTATCGCGTCCAGGGGATCACGTTCAATCATGTCCTCGGGCCGGAGGAATATCGTGTCACGGATGATGTCCTGGCGGCCTTCAAGCAGTATGTGCTCGAGCACAAGGAGGAATTCCGCCTCCCGGCCAGAGTCATTGATCAGAATCGAGAATTCTTGCGCACCTACATTCGCTATGAGATCGTGACGGCAGCCTACGGTCTGGCCACAGCCGCCCAGGTTCTCAACGAAACGGATCTCCAAGTCCTCAAGGCGCTCGAGGCCCTTCCGAAGGCAGCGGAAATGGCCGCCAGTTATAAGCAGCGCATCGGGAAAAAAGCCGAACAGAAATCGGCGGCCTCAAGGCGGGTGATCGTGCCGATCGTCGTGCAGGGGAATTATCCTTTTTGGTCCGTCGGACGGGACATCCCCGCCTGACGCTCGCACTTTTTGAAGCTACGACTATCCGATTCGGAAGCGAACGGTATCCCCCTCAGCACACGGGATGGAGGATTCACTGTCGGGAGGTGACTCACAGAAACGATAATTGACCGATTCAGCCCCGTCATCGGCCTTACGAATTCGCTGATCGAAGAGAGTCCCATTGTTCGCCGACTCTCCGCATGCCCGTTGCTCAGCAGGGACATTGGCTCCCCCCTGATGTGCCCTTCCTTCCGCGTTTTCCCGGCAAAGGACCGTGAGGGGCTCGCTTGACAAGTGCGCGGGCTTGCTCTAAGGTGATCACGGTTTTTTGAGATCGCATCAGTGTGGGGAAGCAATGGCAGCGGGTTCCATCGGTCGGGAACCGGTGACGGTGTTGGTGGTCGAGGATAGTCCGGCTGATGCGCGGCAGATTACGGCTCTGCTCGGGGAGATCGCTGCGCTTGTCGTCCAATCGGCGGATCGGCTCGCATCGGCTCTTGAACGATTGAGCGCCGGGGGCATTGACCTCGTGATACTGGATCTGTCGCTTCCCGACAGTCAGGGCCTGGAGACATTCTTCTCCGTGCGCGCTCAGGCTCCGACGGTGCCGGTGATCATTCTCGCCGATTTTGAAACCGAGGTGCTCGCTGTCGAGGCATTGCGCAAAGGCGCTCAGGGCTATTTGCTCAAAGCTCATCTGACACGGACCATTGTGGAGCGAGCCGTCCGGTATGCCCTGGAGAATCCCCCGACTGTTGTGGATCAATCCCGCCCCACCGCCGCTTTGAAAGCGGCTGAATCGCGCTATCATAGCGTGCTTCAGCACAGCCCCTACGGATTTCTCATCCTCGACAGTCGAGGGGCCGTTCGGTACGTTAACCCCGTCGCTCGCGAGTTGCTTCGGGATAGCCTGCGAGCTTTTGTGGAAAAGATGACGAGCTTTCCCCTGGCGGAGGGGCGATGGGAGAGCTTTCCCGTAACCGATGTCGAAGGGACAATTGTTCATCTCAGCGCCCGTGTCTTTCGTACCGCCTGGGAGCGCGAGAGTGCTTTCCTCATCCTGATCCACGAGACTTTTCACGGCGGCCCGGTCATCGCACCGTCTCCTTCCGCTGACGAGTCCGCCGCGATAGCTGAACCAGCCCCTCTGGAGAACTCCGGGCGAGCCGAGGAGTTTCAGGAACCGCCCAAAGCCGCTGCTGCAGCGGCCGGAGTAGCGATCGAAAAGGAGCCTGAGAAGCAACAACAACGCGAGCTATCGCCGGAGCTCTCACCGGCACATACATCGCGTCATGTCGTCCTCATCGTCGAGAGCGATCACCAATTGGCCGACCGCTTGCGGACGCTCGTGCAGGCTATCGGCGGTGAGACTCTCGACATCCTCCATGAGACTCATCTGGGGCCGAGTCTCACGCGGGTGACCAGCGGCCCCGTTGACGTGGCTTTGCTCGACCTCGTCCTCCCCGATAGTCAAGGGCTGGCTACGTTTCTGCGGTGGCGGGCCCTGGCGGCGCATATTCCCACCATCGTCCTGGTGACCCATGAGAACGAATTGTTAGGTGTCCAGACCGTTGAGGAAGGGGCGCATGACTACCAGGTGGTCGAATACCTCGATGGCGTTCAGCTCGCACGAGTGCTCGCTCAGGCACTCGGACAGAGCGAGGCGGCTGAGTGGCAACAGCGCGCTCGCGCCTGGATGGAGGCGGAGACCCGACCGGTGCCCGTTACCTCACCGCCGCCGGTGATCTCTCATGTCGGTGAGACCGCTCCCGTAGAGGAATCTGCAGCTGAGCCGGAGAGAACTGTCCAGGTTGCAGCAGATCAACGTCCCTCGTCCGTTCCCGCGGGCCGGGAGCCTCTACAGCCCGTTGGAAGCGCCGAGGGCGGAGATCTCCAGATGCTCCAGCAGCAACTCGATGCGATGAAAGCTCGCGCGGCGACCCTGGAACAGGTACTGGCCGGGTTGATGATCATGATGACGCAGGCCGTTGGAGCCCGCGCCACCCCTTCTGAGGAAAAACCCACGGCCCTCTCTCCGACCGCGGAAGAAATCGGCATCCCTGCAGCGGAGAGCCCGTGGCGTCTCGACGATGAGTTTCTCGTCAATATCTCTCACGAATTGCGAGCGGCCCTCTCCCTGATCCGTGGATTCGTTGATCTCATCAGCCGGGGGAAGGTAAAGAACCAGGCGGTGCAGCTTGAATTTCTCTCATCCGTTGCGACGCAGGTTGACCGGTTGACATCGCTTGTGGATCATCTGCTTGATCTCTCGCACATCGAGGCCGGGCGGTTGGTTCTCGAATGGCAGGATGTTGACCTTCACGCCGTGGTCACGGAGACAATTCAATCGCTGCTGACTCAAGCGCAGCAGAAGGAGATCTCCCTGACCCACGATGTGCCGGAAGGAGCATTTATCGTTCGAGGCGACCGACGCCGGCTCCATCAAGTCCTCGGGCATATCGTAGGGAATGCCATTAAATTCTCCGATCCGGGCCGCCCGGTTTACATTACAGCCGAGCAAAATGATGACTGGGTAACGGTCAAAGTCGCGGATCAGGGGCCGGGCATCGCTCCTGATGTCCTGCCGCGGGTGTTTGATAAGTTCTACCGAGCGAGCGTCCCCGGCAGGAGTGAAGAGAGCGGCAACGGGCTGGGACTCTACCTCGCACGGCGTTTGGTGGAAGCGCACGGGGGGAAAATTGCGGTCGAAACTGAACTGGGGAAGGGAAGCGTCTTCTCGGTGGCACTCCCATTGCCGTCAGGGCAACAGCGCCCATCGGTTGCCCACGATGACGAGCGCGCCCGGCCTGCCCCGATACACGAGGGGCCCGATACGTCGCGCCCTTCGATGGAGCCGGAGCAAACAACACTCTCTGAAGCGGGAGAGGTGATCCCGGTAGGGGTGTCCGGAAGTCATAATCACGCGATTTCCTCGGCAGAGGAGCCTTCCCAAGACCCGACCACGACATTGCCGCAGGCCAATCCCCGGACAAACGATGATTCCCGGCTGTCGGTGGATTCATGGACAATTGTCTGGTTGACCGCCGGTGGCTGCGACGGCTGTACGCTCGCCCTGCTAGGCGCGAGTGAGCCCAGCCTGGAAGACCTCCTGCTTGGTGCCGTTCCCAATCTTCCCGCTGTTCACCTGATCCATCCTGCGCTCGTCGTTCCCTCAGAGGATGCACTGGACACAGGAGAAAATTACGCGGCTCTTTTGAAGGAAGTAGCAGGCGGTGTCAGACCGTTCATCCTGATCGTCGAAGGATCGGTGTTTGACGAAGCCCGAGCCAACGGCGGCTATTTTTCTCGTCTGGGGGAGATGGAGAGAGCGACGATCAGCGATTGGATCGAACAGTTGGCGCCGAGGGCGCATGCGGTCGTCGCCGTTGGAAGCTGCGCCAGTTGGGGAGGTGTTTTTGGAGCCAATGGCTCGCCCACTGGCGCCATCGGTTTAGAAGCGCTCCTTGGGCGCGATTTCGTGAGTCGGTCGGGGTTACCCATCATCAATATCCCCGGGTGTGCTCCATCCGGCGAGACGGTGATCGAAACGCTCATCTGCCTGCTGCTCCATCTGGCGGGACTCGTTCCTCTGGAACTTGATGATGAACATCGTCCGCGCTGGTTATACCATCAAGTGGCATCGGTGACGGCTCCTCGCCTGGCGTGGAATTCGGAGGAGATCGGGGACGGTTCCTCCCGTCCCGATATTACGGTCGGCTGTCCCGTTCCCCATCAGGGATGGATGCGCGGACTCGGCGGATGCGCGTCGGTTGGCGGAGCCTGTATCGGATGCACCGCCCGGCACTTTGCCGACCATTTTCTTCCCCTGGTGAGATTCGCTCAGCGGGCCCATTCCTCCGTGGCCTCGTGACGCGCGATAGCTCAAATGAGTGGCGCGATGAAAAGAGAAGCAAACGGCGCGATAGAATTCGTCTGGTCACCCGTCAGTCGTGTGGCGGGTCCCCTGGTCGTGCGCTGTCGGGTTGATCCCAGTCGCCGTCGCGTCGTGGAGGCCTCGGCCGAAGCTCCGATGTTTCGCGGTGTGGAGCTGATTTTGGAGGGGAGGGCGGCGGAAGACAGCGTACACCTGGCCAGTCGCGTCTGCGGCGTCTGCGGAAGCGCTCATACGCTGGCGTCGGCGATGGCGCTGGAGATGGCTTGTGGGGTACCCGCACCGCCGCTGGCTGTGCTGGCACGTAATCTCGGCTTGGGAGCCGAGATGATCTCCGAGTATGCGCTTCATCTGTTCGCGCTCGCGGGGCCGGATTACTCGGAAAGTGTCATCCGGCGAACGACACCTTCGTTGTGGCAACGGGCGGAGAAAGCTGACGCTCCTCATGCCGAGTGGCATGGCTTGTATCGCATGGCCGATATTTTCCGGGAGCTGGAACCGCTCAAGGGAGCGCTTTACCGCGACGCCTTGCAGATGTCGCGGGCGGCGCGGGAAGCTGCCGTTCTCATCTTCGGGAAAAATCCTCATCCCTCGACGATCTTCCCGGCGGGTCTGGGAGTGGATGCCGGTCCCGCGCTGTTCAATCACGTCTTCGGACGCATGATGCGGCTCATTGACTATGCCAAGAAAGTCGTGGCCGTATGGGATGATGTGGCGGACTTTTTCCTCCGCGAGCACCCCGACTACGGAGCGGTCGGCGAGCGACCGGTGAATCTTCTGTCGCTGGGGCTCTGGGACGATCCTGAGGCTTATGATGCCAAGATGGGTCATTCGGCGGAATGGGGCGAGAGGCGATTGATGACGCCGGGTGTGGTTCTGGACGGACGGCTGCGCACCACGCGGCTGCCGGCCATCAATCTGGAGATCGAAGAGTTCGTTGACCACTCATACTACCGACCGTGGACCGGGAGTCGCTTTCGCTGCGATCCGCAGGGCGTGCCTTTGTCACCGGCTCATCCCTGGAATAAGAAAACCATTCCGGCTCCATCCGTGCGGCAGTGGCAGCACAAATACAGTTGGTGCACATCTCCCCGGTGGAATCGGGTGGCGATGGAAGGTGGACCCGTGGCCCGGTTGTGGATCACGGCGCTGGCGGGCAAAGTGGCCAACGAATATATCCATTCATCCGGCGGAAGCGTACAGATTGACATGCCGCGCGGCCACCTGCCGGCAGTCACGCTCACTTGGCGGATCCCTCGGCGCCTCAACGCCCTGGAGCGGCTGCGTGCGCGAGCCTATCATATCGCCTACGCCGCAATGGCTGCTTACGCCGCCCTCGTCAGAGCCTTCGACGCTGTTCGGCATGGTCGGAACGTCCTCGCACAGCCCTACACAATTCCACCGGAGGCTCTCAGCGTGGGGTTCGCCGAGGCGGGTCGGGGGCCTCTGCTTCACTATCTGGAGATCATCGGCGGAAAGATCGCGACCTACCAGATCCTCACGGCATCAACCTGGATCGTCTCACCGCGCGATTTGTGGGCAACGGCGGGGCCTCTCGAAGAGGCCCTGATGCACACTCCTCTTGTTGAAGAGACCGAACGGAACGACGCTTTGACGGGGATTGATCTGTTGCGGACGATACGAAGTTTTGATCCTTGTTTATCCTGTGCCGTGCATTAAGAAGGAGCTCGGTGAAAGGGGTGACATCGCCGGAGAGACGGTTCCGGCTGGAACGAGAGCAAAAAGTTCGTGCGACAGTGACTCATGGATGAACCGACGACCAAAGATCTGAAGATTTCTGTGCCGCCGGGCGGACGGAAAGGGACGCGGCCCGATATGTTCGCTAATCTTCAGGCGGCCTACGCCGAGCTGACGGAGACTCAAGTCGAGCTGGAACGGCGTGCCGCGGAGATCAACGAGATGCGCGATCTCTTCGAGCGCGTCATCGAGTCCATGAGCGAAGCCCTGTTTTTGCTCGATAGCAGTGGTCGCATTGTGCGGGTCAATCGGGCAGCGGGCCGCTTGCTGGGAATGGATCCGGAGGAGCTAACCGGCAAACCCTTTGCCGATGTGTGCGGGACGACCGATGTGCCGACAACCCCGAAGGAATTGCTGGACCGCGCGCCCGGGGGAACGCTCACGCACTATGAGACGACCATCCGCAGCCTGACCGGACAGGCGATCCCCGTTAACCTCTCCTGCGTGCTGTCCCGCGACCGACGCGGCAAAATCACCGGCGTGCTCATCAATGCCCGCGACATCAGCGAGATCTACCAGGCTCAACAGGCCGAGCGCGAACTGATGCGCCTCAAAGAGGAATTCGTCGCCAGTATCTCGCATGAGCTGCGTACCCCTCTGGCCTCCATCAAGGGATTCGCTGAGCTGCTCCGCAAGGGGAAAGCGGACGATCCCGCCCTCCAGCAGGAATTTCTCACCCGAATGATCCACGAAGTGGACCGACTGATGGCCCTCGTCAATGATCTGCTCGATATGTCGCGGATGGAATCGGGACGGCTGGAGCTGACTCTCGTGGAGGTTGACCTGGCCGACGTCATCACCGAAACGTTCAAGACGCTGGGCACGCTGGCCGAGCAAAAGGGAATCACCCTGCGCTCGACACTGCCCGACCAACCTCTCGTCGTCCGCGCTGATCGGCTCCGATTGGAACAGGTCCTCATCAACCTCGTGGGAAATGCCATCAAATTTACTGACGGGCCGAAGCCCGTCCTGGTCACCGCCGAGTCCGAGACGGATCGCGTGGTGGTCAAAGTCATTGATCAGGGGCCGGGAATTCCCGAGGAGGAAATTCCTCGCCTGTTTGACAAGTTCTATCAGGTGACCAGTTCGGCCAAACGGGCAGCCAAAGGAACGGGCCTGGGCCTCTATATCTCCCGCCTCATCGTCGAGGCCCATGGGGGGCATATCGGTGTGATCACTGAATTGGGGAAGGGGAGTACGTTTTATTTCACCCTCCCCCGACGGTGAGAGGAGAAGCTACGCGCGCAATGATCCGTGCGAGCAGAAGGAAATGCCAACCGAACGGGTGCACAGCAGAAGGCCGATCGCCGGACCCGGCCATTGCGCGATCCGGTGACGGTTTCCTGAGCGGAAAGAGAGGAGATAAAGATGCGTGCCAAAATTCTCGTTGTGGATGACGAACCGAGTTTGCTGCGATTGACCGGCTACTCGCTGCAGATCGAGGGCTATGAGGTCATCACTGCACAAACGGCCGGAGAAGCCCTATCCAAGGTCCGCAGCGAACGTCCTGACCTGATTGTTTTGGATGTGATGCTCCCGGATATGAGCGGGCTCGAAGCCTGTCGGCTGTTGCGGGCGGATGCGGAGACCGCGGACCTGCCGATCATTATGCTCAGCGCTCGTGCCCAGGTGACCGATCGCGTGCGGGGACTCAAAGCTGGAGCCGATGAATATCTGACCAAGCCTTTCGATAGCGAAGAACTTATCGCTCGAATCGAGACATTGCTCGAGCGGACCCGGCGATTCCGCCGCGCTCCCGCGCCTCAGCAGGGCCGGGTCATTGGCTTCATGGGAGCCAAAGGAGGCGTGGGAACGACCACGGTCGCGCTCCAGGTGGCCCTCGCCCTTGCCGCGGCCAAGAAGCGAACCATCGCCGTCGAGTGGGCGAGTTACGGGGGCACGTTTTCGACTCAGTTGGCTATGACGCCCACCGACACCCTGGCCGATCTGCTCGATCGTGAGCCGACGCGAATTACCGAACAGGATGTGAGCAGCCGGCTCGCGCAACATCCGAGTGGATTGCAGGTCCTGTTCGGTGCTCAGCGGGCGACAGACTATCGTGAGATCAAGCCGGAGACCGCCGAAACCATTATGAAAGCTCTGGCCATGCTCGCTGATCACCTCATTGCCGATGTCCGATGTTACCCCTCATCGGCCAGTCGCGCCATCATACGCTCGTGCGACTCTCTTGTTCTTGTGATGGAGCCGGATCCGACCTGCCTGAAAGCTGCCCAGGCCATGAGTGATCTTCTCAGCACCTGGGGCGTGCGGCCGGATACGCTCGGCATTGTCATCGTCAATCGCGCGGGCCTCTTCGTCCCCACTCTCCTCAACGACATCGTGCCCGAAATTCGCGCGCGCCTGGGCCTGGCTGTCCTCGGAATCATTCCTCCAGCACTCGATCTCTGCCTTTCTGCACTGAAAGTTGATCCACGCGCCGCAGCCACGTACGCGGAACCGGCCTTCGCGACCACCCTAAGCGAATTGGCCGCTCGACTCTCAGGGAATCAAAGACCCACGGCAACACCCGTCCCGGCCGGCGCTAGGTCCTAAAATCCCGGAATCCCCTGATGAGGCCGAGGACAGGCCGAGTCCCCTCTCAGAAGAGACTCGCCTGCCCATTCCCGATGCCAGCAGCCTCCCGCCCGATGCGACGTTCCTTGTGGTGCCTTTATGAGGATGGTCTCTCTTGTCCTAGTACGTTTTTGAGTTCCTCTCGCAGCCGCTCAATCTCCCGAATCTTTTCGTAAATTCGATCGAACAACGATGCCTGCGCCTTGATCCCCTCGCTGATCAGGAAGGCAGCACTTTCGGAGCGACTGCGGAAAATACCGGCTTCCACAAGATCGTCAATGCGCTTGAGGGCATCCTTGTTCACGCGCACCATGATCGGGAACTCGCGGCCTTCGAGGGCCTTCTCAATGGCTTTTGTTATGGATTCCGGAATCTTCTGGGCAAATTCTTTGACAGAGCTAGCCAGCTCTTCAAGCGGGTCGGCCCGCTTCTCGGATGGCTCAACCTTCTTCTCGATCTTTGCCGCTTCAGACTTACTTTCAATTGTGATTTCAGATTCTTCGTTTGCCATAAGCAAGTACCTCCGAAATGTGTAATTGCGTTGCAGGGTATAGTCTAATATGGCGATTGAGAGAGTCAAGGTGGATTCGCTTTGCTTTTAATCCGGCGAAGGGATAAGATTGGCCTGTCATGCTATGCTGTGGAGCGTCAATCTCATGGTTGCAGGTGCTCTGGATGCTGAGCTACGAACACAGAGTACTGGTGTCGCAGCTTTTGACGCGCAGGCGGTGACGCTCTCACAAAGTGCGACATTTAAATTTGAGGGGGTGGACTTATGAATACGCAAATTCGTGACGTTGTCATTGTCAGTGCGGCGCGGACACCGGTTGGGTCGTTTCTCGGCTCGCTGAGCGGGCTGAGTGCGCCTCAGCTTGGTGCTGCTGCCATCAGCGAAGCGGTTAAGCGAGCGGGACTTTCACCCGCCGATGTCAACGAGGTCATCATGGGTCATGTTCTGTCGGCGGGAGTCGGGCAAGCACCGGCACGGCAGGCGGCGATCTTTGCCGGATTACCCACATCGGTCGAGTGCCTGACGATCAACAAGGTGTGCGGCTCAGGTCTCAAAGCCGTGATGCTGGCGGCTCAAGCCATCGCCCTTGGCGATGCCGACATCATTGTCGCCGGGGGCATGGAGAGCATGAGTCAAGCGCCTTATCTGCTCGACCGAGCGCGAATGGGCTATCGGCTCGGTCACGGACAGATCCTCGACAGCATGATCAAAGATGGGTTGTGGGATGTCTATAACGATTTCCACATGGGGAATGCGGGCGAGCTGTGCGCGCGGAACCTGAAGATTTCCCGGGAGGAACAGGACGAGTACGCTGCTGAGAGCTACCGGCGAGCGCTGCGCGCGCAAGCCGAAGGTCTATTTTCCGAGGAGATCGTCCCGGTGGACGTTCCGCAAGCCAAAGGAGCACCCGTTCAGGTAGTGGAAGACGAGGAGCCCAAGCGCGTCAATTTCGAGAAGATGAAGACGCTCAAACCGGCCTTTGATCGAGAGGGGACGATCACTCCGGCCAATGCGTCCAAGATCAACGACGGGGCAGCGGCAGTCGTGGTCATGGCTCGTGAAGAGGCCGAACACCGCAAGATCACACCGCTTGGGCGAATTGTCGCAGCCGTGGCGGCGGCTCGTGCGCCCGAGGAATTTCCCGTGGCTCCGGTGGATGCCATTCAGAAGGTGCTCAGACGAGCCAATCTGACGGTTGATGCGATTGATCTGTTCGAGATCAATGAGGCGTTCGCCGTCGTCGCGCTGGCCTCGATCAAGCAGCTCGGTCTTGACCCGGCGAGGGTGAACGTCAACGGGGGAGCCGTGGCCTTGGGACATCCGATTGGAGCCAGTGGTGCGCGGCTGCTCACGACATTGCTCTACGAGATGAAGCGGCGTCGCGCCCGACGGGGACTGGTCACGCTCTGCATCGGCGGGGGCGAAGCGGTCGCCATGATTGTCGAGAGTATCCTGTGATCCGAAGACATGGTTCCCACCGAAGTGGTAGCGATTTCGAGCGACGCTCCTGAGCCGGAGGCGATCCAACGGGCGGCTCGTATCCTGCGCCAGGGGGGACTGGTGGCGTTCCCGACCGAGACCGTCTATGGGCTCGGCGCCGATGCCCTGCTTCCATCTGCCGTGGAGCGAATTTTTGCCGTCAAAGGACGGCCCGCCGATAATCCGCTGATTGTCCATATTGCGCGGCCTGCCGACCTCAACGAGATCGCCCGTGAGATTCCCGGTTGCGCCGCGCGGTTGATCGAAGCCTTTTGGCCGGGACCGTTGACGCTGGTGCTTCCCAAAAGCGCGCGCGTCCCGCTGATAACCACCGGAGGTCTTGAAACGGTGGCGGTGCGAATGCCGGATCATCCGGTGGCGCTCAGGCTCATCGAGGCTCTGGGCGATCCCGTTGCGGCACCGAGCGCCAACCTGTCGGGACGGCCGAGTCCGACAGCAGCCGAGCACGTTCTGGATGATCTCGGCGGTCGCATCGAGATGATTCTCGATGCCGGGCCGACCTCGGTGGGAGTCGAATCAACGGTTTTGGATCTAACGACGTCGCCTCCGGTGATTTTGCGTCCGGGCGGTGTCACGCTGGAGCAACTGGAGCGAGTGATCGGCGATGTACGGATGACGGCGGAGGCCGAGCGTCTCCGCCATTCGCCCGGCACGCGCTATCGCCACTACAGTCCACGAGCCCGTGTACTTCTCATTGAAGCGTGGGACGAAGAGGTCCACCCGAAACGCCTGGAGGCTGCGCTCGGGGATGTAACGACTGTGGGTTACATCGGCAGCGACCGAGATGTCGTCGGGCCGGGTCGCATTGTTCATCGCATCCTCCTGTCTCCGGAGGCTGAGGCCTACGCGCGGCGCATCTTCGCCGCATTGCGCGAGCTGGACCGGCGCGGTGTGGAGGTCATCGTTGTCGAAGGGATCCCCGATGTTGGCCTCGGTCGCGCGGTCATGGACCGGCTGCGGCGAGCCGCTGAGGAGATCCTTTAGTCAACCTCCGCGCGGCCTCGGTCGTCACGGCCAGGGTGGACCTGTCGCCTCGGCGATGGAGCTTTTATGAGCCGAGCACCTGGCGAGCGACGTCAAAGAAGGCAGCGATCTCCCGGGGCTGTGTGAAGACGTGCGTTGAGAGCCGAATTCGAGGCGCTCCCCCGCCCACTCGAATTTTCCGGTCTGCCAGTGCGGCTCGCAGCTTTTCTGAATCGGCCGGGGCGAACTCCGCCGTTGTCATGCCGCCCCAGAGGCGAGAATCATCGGGCGTGAGGACTTTTGTTCGCGGCATCCGCGCGAAGCCCTCTCGAACCATGCGCGCGAGTTGGCGCTGGCGGGCCATGATGCGCTCCGGTCCAATCGCTTCGAAGAATCGAAGAGCGGCCAGCAGCCCCTTGAGCAGGGAGAGATTGCTCGTTCCCAGATTGCTGAAGCGATAGGCCTTGAGCGCCTTATTGTTCCACTCGCCGCTGGCGATATTGACCCACAGGCGATCCTGGACCTCCTCTCGCACATAGAGCACGCCGGTGCCCTTGGGGGCGAGCAACCACTTGTGCGGACTCGTACTGTAGAAGTCGCAGCCGATCTCCCGAAGATTAAGCGGTATCTGTCCAATGGCGTGTGCCCCATCCACGGCCGAGAGGATTCCTCGCTGACGGGCGAGGGCGCAGATCTCTTTAGCCGGTAGAATGAGACCGGTCGTGGTCGTGATGTGGCTGAAGAAGACGATGCGGACATCGGGCGTGAGGGCTTTGTCGAATAATTCGATAATCTGTTCGGCAGAGGCTGGAGGAAGAGGAATCGAGACGTACTTCACGCGGATTCCGTGACGGGCTTCGCGCTGCAGCCAGCAACAGAGACCGCCCGGGTGCTCCTGATCGGTCGTGAGGACAGCCTCACCGGGCTTGAGATCGAGACCGTTGCCGACTGTATTGTTGGCTTCAGTGGCATTGCGCACGAGGGCGATTTCATCACGGGAAACACCGAGCCACCGGGCCAGAGCCTCGCGGACCTCGCGGATATGCTCGTTCTCGGCATATCCCCACCAGGGATAGTCGGATTCGTTAAAGGCTTCCGACGCGAAAAGGTGCTCGACCACGGCCCGGATGACCGGCAGGGGACATACCCCCACGGATCCGCAGTTGAGGTTGATATGATTGGGATCGAGGAGAAACTGACGGCGCAACTCCGCCCAATACCATTCCGGATCGCGGTCATACAGTTGCGGTGACGGAAGCGGCGGAACATCGCCGCGAAGTAGCGCGCTCACGAGCGACCGGGGTAGGCCGAGCAGAGCGGCAGCGGCGACTGTGTTACGAACAAGCTCTCGTCTGTTCATCGGCACCTCCTCCGACTGACGCGGGCTTTCAAGCCCGCGTGGCAAGCACGTACCGTCGGCCTTCGCGCATGCATTGTATTTGCAGACGGGAACGTCTGCACTCCATTGGCGGAGAGCAAAGCTACACCTGTCGGGCGAAAAAGGCAAAGACCGGAGACGCCGGATGGCTGGTCCCTCGAGCGGGTCAATCGGCGATCTCCGCTTTCGGGCGAGGCGAAAATACGGCATCGAGCGTATTGACCTGGATGCTCTCCGGACATACCCTCTCGGTGTATCATAACCTGGCATAGCACGGGTAATCCTATTTGGGTAAGGAGGGGGCAGGAAGACAATGGGAGTTCCGAAGGTTGTCTTCACGTTGAAGGAAGTGGCGGAATACCTCAACGTCCATCCCGATTCGGTTCGCCGCTATGCCAAGCGGGGGGAACTTCCCGCGTTCAAGATCGGCACGGACTGGCGGTTCAACAAAGAATCAATTGATCAGTGGCGAAAGGCTCAGGAGGAGAAGAACCGCCTGCAGGCGCGGCAGCGGAATCAATCGAAGGCGTCCGCGCGAGGGAAGAAGAATGACAAGTAAAAACGAGATGTAAGGGGGGCAGCCGGTGGTCGGGGACAGAGGAGTCACGCGCATCCCCGCGCACTCATGATCAATCCAAACAACTGGGACAGACAGCGATGAATCGGCGATCACAGGCCATCGGATTTATTTTCCTCATTGCTGTTGTGGTCTCCGTGGCTCTCTATTTTGTTCGTAAAATTGCGGTGAACCAGCTTCAGGGGGAATTGAGGAAGTCAGCGGAGGTGGCTGCCGAGCAACTCAAGGATCGCGTGGAGACGTTCATCAGCGAGCGGATCATTGCGCTGCAGGGGGTGGGGACTTTCTTCGAAAATAGCACCGAAGTAACCGAGGCGGAATTCTCCGCTTTCGCTCGCTCGACAATTGAGGACGTTCCGGGTTTTCAGGCCATTGAGTACGTGACCCCGGATGGGGTGGTGGCGATGGTTCATCCCCTGGAGCAGAATCGTCGGGATTATCGGCGCGATCTCTCGCAATCGGCGACCGAACGGGCCCTGCTCGACAAAGCGCGAGACACTGAGAGCATCGTGTTGGCCGATCCCGGTCCTCTGATTCAAGGCGGTCTCGGCTTCATGGTCTATGTGCCCGTCTTTAAGAAAGACAGATACGAGGGGTGCGTGCGAGGGGTGTTTCGCGTGTCGGATCTGCTCCGATATTTCCTGACGCGGGATGTGGAGGATCGGTTCAGTCTGGAGATTCGGGACAGCGCGGGGAATTCCATCTATGCCAGCGAGAGTGGAACGGCTCCGCAGACTCCCTTCAGCGTCGTGCGTGCGCTCAGCGTGGCGGACAAAAAATGGCAGGTGGAAATTCGCAGTAAGGAGCAGACTTTTTCGGGGCGGCTGCGGATTTACGATTTCACCATTTACACGTTCGGCATCCTGTTTGTGACGGCGGTGGGCTCGCTCGTTCTCTTTCTCTCGCGGCAAAGCGATATGCTTCAACGGGAGGTGGAACGGCGCACGCGGAGCCTGGAGGAGCAGACGCGGGCGCTCGACGAGGCCCGGCGACAATTGGCCGCGTCAGAGGAGCGGTATCGCCAGCTCGTGCATGGCTTGGATGCTATCGTCTGGGAGCGTGATCCGGAGACGCTCCGGTACACCTTTGTGAGCCAGCGAGCTGAGGACATGCTCGGCTACCCCCTCCAGCAATGGGTGGCCGATCCCCGATTCTGGCAACGAATCGTCCACCCGGAGGATCGCCAATGGGCCGCGGAGTTCTACCATCTGGCCGTCCTGGAGAAGCGCGATCTGGAATTTGAGTACCGCATGATGGCTGTGGACGGTCGTCTCATCTGGGTGCGGGAAAGCGTGCAGGTCGTCACTGACGACGGGCGAGTAAGTAGCTTGCGCGGCTTCATGGTGAACATCACTGAGCGGAAACGGGCGGAAGAGGCCCTCCGCCAGGCGGAGGAAAAATATCGCTCGATCTTCGAGAATGCTATTGAGGGAATCTTTCAGACGACTCCTGACGGTCACTACCTCAGCGCCAACCCGGCGCTCGCTCGCATGTACGGCTATGCATCCCCCGAGGAGTTGATGTCGAGCGTCACCGATATCGGCCGGAGCATTTATGTCAACCCCGAGCGACGCGAGGAATTCAAACGGCTCATCGAAGAGCAGGGCGTCGTTCATGGCTTTGAGTACGAGGTCTATCGCCGGGACGGAACGACTCTCTGGCTCTCGGAAAGTGCCCGCGCCGTCCGCGATGAATCCGGGAAGGTGCTCTACTACGAAGGCAGTGTCGTGGATATCACCGAGCGCAAGCGTGCTGAAGAGGCCCTGCGACAGAGCGAGGAAAAATACCGAACGATTCTGGAAAACATTGAGGATGGATACTACGAGACCGATCTGGCGGGAAATCTCATCTTCTTCAACGATGCGCTGACCAAGCTTCACGGATATTCCAGGGAGGAGCTACTGGGCCTCAACTACAAGGAATATGTCGAGCCGTCCGACATCAAGAAAGTTTTCGAGACCTTCAATCGCGTCTACCGCACGGGAGAATCGGTCAAAGGATTCGATTACGTGGTTCGGCGAAAGGATGGATCCAGACGTCATGTGGAGGTCTCGGTCTCGCTCATCCGGGACGCCCGAGGTCAGCCGGTGGGATTCCGGGGCATCATTCGTGACATTACCGAGCGAAAGCGAGCGGAGGAAGAACTCAAGCGGTATGCCGAAGAACTGGCCCGGAGCAACGCCGAGTTGCAGCAATTCGCCTACGTCGCGTCCCACGATTTACAAGAGCCGCTGCGGATGGTTGCCAGTTACACGCAACTGCTCGCCCGGCGGTACAAGGGGAAGCTTGGCCCCGATGCCGACGAATTCATTGCTTTTGCCGTTGATGGGGCATCCCGGATGCAAGCGCTGATCAATGATCTGCTGGCCTATTCGCGCGTGGGGACTCACGGTCGCCCGTTCGAACCGACCGATGTGAATCAGGTGGTGCGTCAGGCCATGAAGAACCTTCAGCTGGCGATTGAGGAGAGTGGAGCCACCATCTCCTGCGATACCTTACCGACAGTCCTGGCCGACGGTCAGCAGCTCACGCAGGTCTTTCAAAATCTCCTGGGCAACGCCCTGAAGTTCCGGGCGAAGGATCGAGCGCCGGTCATCCACATTGGCGTCGAGCCGAGAAACGGAGAGTGGCTCTTCTCAGTTCGGGATAATGGGATCGGGCTCGATCCTCAGTTCTCGGAGAAGATTTTTCAGATGTTTCAACGGCTCCACACCAAAGGGGAGTATCCCGGCACGGGCATCGGCCTGGCGATCTGCAAGAAGATTGTTGAACGCCACGGGGGGCGTATCTGGGTCGAATCTCAGCCCGGTGAAGGAGCCACGTTTTATTTCACCATCCCCGATGGAAGGCGGGAGCTATGACAGCCCAGGCATTAGCCGTTAACGTCGCTCGATTCTTCGACCTCTCCGATCTGTTGCTCGGTGTGGTGAGCGATGACGGTCGCTTGCTACACCTCAATTCGGCGTGGCAGCGGACGCTCGGCTTCAGCCCGGAGGCGCTCTGTGGTCGCAACCTGAGCGAGTTGATCCATCCGGATGATTCCGAGACGGTCGCGGCGTCTCTTCACCGCCTGGGTGAGGGAGAGGTCGTGAAGTTTGAAAGTCGCTGCCGCTGCCAGGACGGGTCCTACAAATGGGTGGCCTGGAAGATCACGCCCTCGGTGGAGGAAAAGCTGTGGTATGCTGTTGGGGAAGATCGTTCGGAAGTGAGACGGTGGAAGGAGGCGGCAGAAGCGAGAGCGCAGGAGCTGCAGCAGTTCGCCTATGTGGCCTCGCATGATCTGAAGGAGCCGCTGCGGATGGTTTCCAGCTATGTTCAGTTGTTGGCCCGTCGCTATCGCGGCAAGCTCGATGCCGATGCCGATGAATTCATCGCCTTCGCCGTTGATGGAGCCAATCGCATGCAGTCCATGATCACCGATCTGTTGACTTACTCGCGGGTGACGACGCAGGGCAAGCCCTTTGAACCGACCGATATGAATGCCGTGGTGGATCGTGTGACGGCGAATCTTCAACTGGCGATCGAGGAATTCGGAGCATTGGTGACACGGGATGATTTGCCGACGGTGACGGCGGATAGCGCTCAGATGATCCAGCTCCTGCAGCACCTGGTGGGCAATGCCATCAAGTTTCGTCGGACTGAGGAGCGGCCGGAAATTCACATTTCCGCCGCGCGACAGGGTCGAGAGTGGGTTTTCTCGGTCAGCGATAACGGCATGGGCATCGAGCCTAAGGATTACGATCGTGTCTTTCAGATCTTTCAGAAGCTCCATGGCCGAGGCGAGTACCCCGGAAACGGGATTGGCCTGGCCATCTGTCGCAAAATAGTTGAACGTCACGGGGGGCGCATCTGGGTGGATTCCCAGCTCGGGCGCGGCTCCACGTTCTTCTTTACACTGCCTGCGGAGAGGGAGGAATAAGCCTTATGGACATGAGACCTGTCGAGATTCTGCTTGTCGAGGACAATCCCGGAGATGTGCGCCTGGCGGTGGAGGCGCTCAAGGAGGGAAAGGTCCATAATAATCTCCATGTGGTGGGCGATGGTGTGGAGGCAATGATGTTCCTGCGCCGGGAGGGAAAGTACGCGCTGTCGCCTCGGCCCGATCTCATCCTGCTCGACCTGAACCTTCCGAAAAAGGACGGGCGTGAGGTGCTGGCTGAGATCAAAGCCGATGAAAAATTGCGACGAATCCCCGTCGTGGTGCTGACGACGTCCAAGGCGGAGCAGGACATCCTGCGGACCTATGACCTTCACGCCAATTGTTACATCACCAAGCCGGTGGACTTGGAGCAGTTCATCGCCGTGGTCAAATCGGTGGAAGATTTCTGGCTCACGATCGTCAAGCTCCCGCCGGAATAGTGCCATGATGGCTGGCGAGATGACATCAGGAATCACGCGGGTCCTGCTCATCGAAGATAATCCGGGCGATGCGAGGCTCTTGCGGGCGACGCTGGCCGAAGTCAGCTCGGCTCAGTTTGAGCTGGTGCGGGCCGAGCAATTGAGCGAAGCGCTCGACCGGCTGAGCCGGGAGGGCTTCGATGTCGTGCTGCTCGATCTGTCGCTGCCCGATAGTCATGGTTTGGACACCTTCATTCGCACGCATACGCGCGCGCCGGGCGTGCCTATTGTCGTGCTGACCGGTCTGGACGACGAAGAGCTGGCGATCAAGGCCGTTCAGAAGGGAGCGCAGGATTACCTCGTCAAAGGGCAGCTCGACAGTAATCTGCTCGTGCGCTCGCTCCGCTACGCGATTGAGCGGGATCGGCTGTTGCGGGCCTTGCGCGAGAGTGAGGAGCGGTATGCGCTGGCCGCGCGGGGAGCTAACGATGGGCTGTGGGATTGGAACCTCCGCTCCAACGAGGTCTATTACTCGCCTCGGTGGAAATCCATGCTGGGGTTCGATGAGGGAGAAATTGGGACGAGCCCCGACGAGTGGTTCTCCCGCATTCACGAGGACGACCGCGAGGCTGTCCGAACGGCCCTCAACGCTCACCTTCAGGGCCAGACGGCTCACTTTGAGAGCGAGCACCGAATGATTCACAAGGATGGAAGCACGCGCTGGATGCTGTGCCGGGGCCAGGCTGTGCGCGACGGCAGCGGCCAGGCGTCGCGCATCGCCGGGACGCTCACGGACATCACCGAGCGGAAAGAGGCGGAGGAACGAATTCGTGCTTCTCTCCGGGAGAAGGAGGTGCTCCTCAAAGAGATTCATCATCGGGTGAAGAATAACCTCCAGATCATCTCCAGCCTGCTCAAACTTCAATCCCGCAACATCACCGATCCCCAGACCCTCGACATGTTCCGTGAGAGCCAGAATCGCATCAAATCCATGGCCCTCATTCACGAAAAGCTCTATCAGTCGAAGGATCTGGCGGTCATTGACTTTGCCGAGTACATCAAGAACCTGGCCGTTCATCTTTTCCGCTCTTATGCCGTCAATTCCGAAGCTGTTCGGCTTCGCATTGATGTGGAAAACGTGCATCTGGGTATTGACACGGCCATCCCCTGTGGCCTGATCATCAATGAGCTGGTCTCCAATTCGTTGAAGTACGCATTTCCTCCGGGAACGACCGGCGAGATTCGCATCGTCCTCCGTCCCATCGGAGAGAATCGGTATCTGTTGATCGTCGCCGATACGGGGGTCGGCATTCCTCCCGATTTTGATATTCGTCGGGCTACATCGCTGGGCTTGCGGCTTGTTTCGACGCTTAATGACCAGATCGGCGGGACGCTGGAAGTTCGAAACAGCGGGGGAACGGAGTTTCGCATCACCTTCTCCGAACTGAGGTCGAAGGAAAGGAGTTAGAGTTATGGCCAACGCGAGCATCATGGTCGTCGAAGACGAAAACATCGTGGCGATGGACATCGAAAACAGTCTCATCAGCCTCGGCTATCAGGTGGTCGGCGTCGCCTCGACGGGCGAAGATGCCATTGATATGGCGGGCGAAACTCGTCCCGATCTTGTCCTGATGGATATTATGCTGCGGGGAGAGATTGACGGCG
>DATLZR010000161.1 GCA_035573895.1 Blastocatellia bacterium
AACGCCTGTTCGGGCAGATCGTCATGCAGGCCGTCAACGATCTCTTTGAAGCCGCGGACCGTATCCTCGGTCTTGACGTATCGCCCTTTCAGGCCGGTGAATTGCTCGGCTACGAAGAACGGCTGCGAGAGGAACCGTTGAATCTTCCGGGCGCGCGCCACCACCAGTTTATCCTCTTCCGAGAGTTCCTCGATGCCGAGAATGGCGATGATGTCCTGAAGTTCCTTATAGCGCTGCAGAATGGCTTTCACCCGCTGAGCCGTCCGGTAATGTTCCTCGCCGACGACGCGCGGATCGAGAATGCGCGAGGTCGAAGCCAGCGGATCAACGGCCGGATAAATGCCCAGCTCGAAAATCTGCCGGGACAAAACGGTAGCCGCATCCAGGTGAGCGAACGTCGTCGCCGGTGCCGGATCGGTGATGTCATCCGCCGGAACGTAGATCGCCTGCACCGAGGTAATGGATCCCTTCTTGGTTGAAGTGATGCGTTCCTGAAGTTCGCCGAGTTCGGTCGCCAGGTTCGGTTGATATCCAACAGCCGAAGGCATTCGCCCCAGCAATGCCGATACTTCTGAACCCGCCTGAGTGAAGCGGAAGATGTTGTCAATGAAGAGGAGCAGGTCCTGCCCTTCTTCATCGCGGAAGTATTCGGCCACCGACAGAGCCGACAACGCAATGCGGAGTCGGGCGCCGGGGGGCTCGGTCATCTGACCGTAGACGAGCACGGCCTTGGAAAGGACGCCCGATTCTTTCATCTCCAGCCAGAGGTCATTCCCCTCGCGGGTGCGCTCGCCCGCTCCACAGAAAACGGAGAATCCGCCGTGATGCATGGCCACGTTGTGGATGAGTTCCATGATCAGAACGGTTTTGCCCACACCGGCTCCGCCGAAGAAGCCGATCTTTCCCCCGCGCAAGAACGGCTGGATGAGATCAATGACCTTGATGCCGGTCTCGAACATTTGCAATTCGGTGGATTGCTCCTCGAAGCTCGGAGCCGGACGGTGGATGGGGTAATACGTGTCGGTCTTGATGGGCTCTCCCTTATCCACCGGCTCGCCCACCACATTGAGGACGCGTCCGAGCGTCGCCCGTCCCACCGGCATCATGATCGGTTTGCCCGTGTCGTAGGCTTTCATCCCTCGCACGAGTCCCTCGGTCGGTTTCATCGAGACGCACCGCACGCGACCTTCGCCCAGGTGCTGTTCGACCTCCACGATGATGTCAATGGGTTGGGGAACATCGAATCCCTCACTCGTGATACGCAAGGCGTTGTATATGGGCGGAAGGTGATCCTCGAACTCGACATCCACCACCGTGCCGATCACCTGAACGACTTTCCCGACTTTCATCTCCCTCTCTCCTGCGATCAAGGTCTTGCCGAAAAGGGCGTAAGTATAGCATAGCCTCCGTTAGGGGCAAAATTACCAGGATCCCTCGTGACGGGTCGAAAAGTTTTATGGTCCGGGAGGGCGAAGGGCGTCTCCCTCTCCGGAGATGCGGGACGAAAATGTCCGTCAACCCGGCGAGACGATTCCCCGGCGATGACAGCCTTGACCATCATCTTCCCGGAACCTACAATCGTTTTCGTCTTGCCGATCTCAACAGCACGGAGGAAGGTCAATGGCGTATCGTCCGATACTCTCCCGGCTCCTCTCGCTGACGGTCGTTCTCAGCTTCAGCGGATTTTCCCTCACCGGCTGGGGCCAGACCAGTACGGGGAAGCTCACCGGAACGGTGACTGATCCCACGGGGGCCGTCCTGCCCAACGCCACGGTCACCGCCGTTCGGGAAAACTCCGAACCGGCCGTCACCACGACCAACGAGGCCGGGCTCTACGTCTTCACCAGCTTGACGCCCGGGCGCTATACGGTGACGGTGGAAGCGCCCTACTTCAAGAGGGTCGTGCTGAACGATGTCGTCATCGAGGTGGGCAGCGTCGTCACGCGAGATGTGACGCTTCAGCCCGGTGACATCACCGAATCCATCGTCCTGACGGCCGAGAGTCAGCCGGTGGTGGAGATCGGCAAAGGTCCCTCGCTGGGCACGGTGGTGGATGCCCGTCGGGTGCTGGATTTGCCGCTCAACGGTCGAAATCCGCTCGATCTCATTCACCTCCAGGCCGGCGTCGTCGGCAGCAACGTCTCCGGCAATCGCACGACGTCCAACAACATTCGCGTTGACGGGATTCAGGCGCAGGATAATTTCATCCAGGAGCCGATCACCCTCTCGATGATTCCCACCTCCGTTGACGATGTGGCCGAGTTTCGCGTGACGACCTCGCCGGTTGATGTCGAATACGGACGCGGAGGCGGCGCTCAAGTGGATATTGTCACGCGATCGGGAACCAATGAGATTCACGGGAGCCTCTTCGAATTTCATCGCAATACGGTGCTCAATGCCAATAGCTTTTTCAACAACGCTCTTCCCCGGCGAGCCGATGGATCGGAAGTCGCGCCGCGAGAACCGCTGCTCCGCCATCAGTTCGGATTTCGCCTGGATGGGCCGATCGTCAAGAACCGCACGTTCTTCTTCGGCGCGTATGAGGGATTGCGCGAGAGCACGGGGGCGACGGTAACACGCGTTGTTTTGACCGAACCGGCCCGGCGCGGCGTGTTCCGTTACTTCCCCAACATCCCCAACGGCAACGCGGCGTCGGCCAATCCGACCGTTGATTTTCAGGGTAACCCCCGTCCTCCGGCAGGTCTGACGCTGGCCGATCTTCAGCAGGTCAATCTCTTCTCTCTCGATCCGCGTCGCGCCACGCCGGATCAATCGGGGTTGATTCAGTTGCTGCTTCGCGCGACTCCGCTGCCCAATGATTTCACCGCCGGAGATGGATTGAACACTGCCGGGTATACCTTTTTTGCTCCCATTCACACGAGGACCGATCAGTTCACCATTCGTCTGGATCACGTTTTCAACGAGAGGCATCGGCTCTGGGGCGTCTATCGCTTTCAGCAGACAAAGCTCGATGGGATCATCGCTCCCGGCGAAGGGCTTCAAACATTCCCCGGCTTTGGCGTTGGCGGTCAGCGCTCGCGCGGACAGGGATTTTCCGGCACCTTCCTTTCCTCGTTCAGTCCGACTCTGATCAACGAATTTCGCGCCGGCTTTCAGCGCACGCCGGTGATTTTTGCTCCGCCGGAGGAAGGCGGTCTGGCCGCCATCGGCGGCAGGCGGCCCACGCTTCTGGGCATTCCCATTTCTCTGACGACGGCCTCCTTCAGCAACCCCATTAACAACTTCGAGGAGCAGGATCGGGTCACGCCGCTCTACCAATATTCCGACTCGATCACCTGGATTCGCGGGACGCACGAGCTGCGCGGCGGCGTGGAGGTCCGGTTCATTCAGGCCAATTCGCGGGATACGGTCGGCGTTCGTCCATCGGTCGAGCTGGGCGAAGCCCCTGCCAGTCAGGTTCCTCTCCCTCGCAATCTCAGCGCCAACAATGCGCCTCTGGCTCGGGCCATTCTCTACGATCTGACCGGCTCAATCGCCCGCGTCGAGCAACAATATCGAACACCCGATGGCAAGGTGATGCTCCCGTTCCGGGGAGAAGTGTTCGGGTTTCGCCATCGTCAAGTGAATGCCTTTTTCCGCGACGCCTGGCGCGTGCGGCCCCACGTCACGTTCATCTATGGACTGCGCTACGAGTACAACACCGTTCCGTTTGAAGTCAACGGTTTGCTCGTGCAACCGACGATCGGTCAGACGCGCTTTGCCGCCGCCTTGGGCATCTCCAATCGAACCGGCACCTGGGCCGATCTTTTCCAGCCCAACGCCGCCATTACCAATCCCCGGCAGGTGGGACCGGTCGGTTTTGAACTCGTGGGCCCCGGTCATGCCCACCAACTGTTCAAGGACGACACGAATAATTTTGCCCCCGGCATCGGCATCTCCTGGAGTCCTCGGGTGAAAGCGTGGGGTCTGAGGCATCTGCTGGGGAGAGAAAATCAGAGCGTGATTCGCAGCGGCTATTACATCGGCTACGATGCCTTCCCTCTGGTGCTGTTTGCCCAGTTCAGCCGCTTCAATCCCGGGCTCTCCACGTCGGCGTTTCTCGTTCCGACGGTCACTCAAGATGCCGTCGGACGGCTGGATAATCCGCTGGGAGTAACGCTGCCCGTCCCGCTGGCTGACACGCGGGCGCTGCAGCCGCCGGATTTTCAACGCCGCGATACCGGCTTTTTCATTGATGAGAATTTGCGGTCGCCCTACGTGCAGAACTGGAATCTCTCCTGGCAACGCGAACTGACCAAAGATATGGTCATCGAGTTGCGCTACGTGGGGACGAAAGGAACCAAACTCATTCGCACCGCCAATATCAACGAGATCAACATCATTGAGAACCGGCTCCGGGATGAATTCAATCTCGTGCGCCAGCAACTCATTGAGAGCGGCGATCCCTTGACCTTCATTCCCCGGCAATTTCCCGCGGGCGTCGAGGTGCTCGCCCGCATCTTTCGCACACCGGGGCGTTTTCTCAATATTTTCGGCGCGCGCAATGATTTGCTGCTCGGAAACTACGTGCTCATCGCCTTCAACATAGACCGGCAGGTGCTCCAGGGAATTCAGGGAGGGTGGCTGTCTCAGGCGGGGCTTCCCGTCAACTTCATCAGCACAAATCCGCAGTTTGCCAGCGTATTGTTCATGTCGAACTTCTCCAACTCGACCTATCACGCGGGGCAAATCGAGATTCGCCGCCGGTTCTCGCGGGGGCTTGATTTTCAAGCCAACTATACCTTCAGTCGGGCGCTCGGCGACGGCACCGACGACGGCTCGGATCAGTTCGCCTTCAGCAGCAATTTCCGCACCAATCGCAATCGGCGCATCGAGAAGCGACGCCTCGTTTTTGACCGCGAGCATGTTTTCAAGGCCAACTGGATTTATGAGCTGCCGCTCGGTCGAGGGCGGCGGTTTTTCTCAGCGACACGGAGAGTGGTGGGCAAGCTGATCGAGGGATGGCAGCTCAATGGAATCTTCCTGGTTTTCTCCGGCGCTCCCCGAACGTTCAGTGCCGGTCGCTTCACGCTCTTTGGGGCCGGTGGGTTGAACGTCATCCCTCCTAATCCCGGACCGGAATTTTCCATCCGCGATTTTCGCGGCACGGTCACCCGTTTGCCCGACGGTGTGACATTTCTTCCCGGAGTGACCAATCCCTTTCAGGATCCGTTCAACCTCAACCGAATGGTGGTAGATCGTAACGGCAAAGTCATTCTACTGACACCGGAACCCGGAACAGCCGGGACGCTGGGTGCCGGCACGTTCACCGACCCCGGCGAGGTCTTCTTCGACGCCAGCGTGATCAAACGCACCCCCGTGAGTGAACGCGTCAATGTCGAGTTTCGCGCCGAGTTCTTCAACCTGCTCAATAACGTCAACTTCGCCGGTCCGAACCTCAACATCCAGGCCACCACCTTCGGCCGGATCGAGGCGCAAACCAATCAACCCCGGATCATCCAGTTCGCCCTCCGGGTGAATTTCTAAACTCCCTCCGAACCACGACCCATCGCGGAAAAAAAATGTTTCGCCTCTGCTGACGAGCTGGGTTGGCAATCGCTCGAAGGCTTCCGCTCAAGCGGGCAATGGAGAAGATGCCGAATCCTTGTATAATGTAGCGGTGGAGAAGGTTTATGGATGAAGAACTTCGGAGAGATGATCTCGGATCGGCTGCTGGCGACCCGGACGGTGACCGCTCGATCCTGCTTACGGAGCAGGTAACGCCGAGGCTGATTCAGTACATCTGTGAGCAAATTGTGCGGCTTGCGAGTCCCCAAAAAATCATTCTCTTTGGCTCCCAGGCGCGCGGTGATAGCCAGGAAGGCAGCGATGTGGACCTGCTGGTCATCGTCAATTCCCCCGAGGATCGCCGCACGGCAACAGATCGAATTCGTCGGTTCTTTATGCGACGGCTCTTCGAGATGGATGTGCTCGTGCGAACGGTAGAGGACGTCGAGCGGAACGTCCTCGATCACAATCCGTTCTATATCCACCACATTTTGGCCCAGGGGAAAGTACTCTATGAACGAAGAGAAGCCGTCCCTCGGTCCTGAGAAACCCGTCCGGACGCCGAAAGCATGGATCGAGTGGGCGGATAATGATCTGGCTTTCGCCCGGTGGGGATTACAGTCCGATCGCCCGTTCGCCGCACAGATTTGCTATCTCTGCCAGCAAGCGGTGGAGAAATACCTCAAGGGGTATCTGATTGCTCAGGGATGGACGCTGGAAAAGACGCACAGCATCGCAAAACTACTCACCCTGTGCATCAGCGTGGATGAATCATTCACCGAGTTCGAAAATGACCTAGCTCCCTTCGACCACTATGTCACGGAGGCGCGATATCCGGTAGATATGGCAGTCGAGTTTTCTCCCGAAGAAGCCCAGCGGGCCGTTGAAGTGGCCGAACGACTGCGAAATTTCGTCCATAAGAAACTCGCCAGTCCACACGCCGAGTAAACCGACAAGCGGAGAACGCGACTGCCGATCTTCACCTGTGCGAAGCAGTGGCGCCGCCATCCTTACTGACGCCGGCAATAGCCGGGACGCTGGGTGCCGGCACGTTCACCGACCCCGGCGAGGTCTTCTTCGACGCCAGCGTGATCAAATGCACCCCCGTGAGTGAACGCGTCAATGTCGAGTTTCGCGCCGAGTTCTTCAACCTGCTCAATAACGCCAACTTCGCCGGTCCGAACCTCAACATCCAGGCCACCACCTTCGGCCGGATCGAGGCGCAAACCAATCAACCCCGGATCATCCAGTTCGCCCTCCGGGTGAATTTCTAAACCCCACCCGAATCCTCGACCATCCCGAACACTTAGTTCCCTCGGTCGCGGCTCCTCAGGGCTCCGGCGAGACGATTTTCAGTGACCGGAACGGGCGAGGTTTCTCTCCGGCGCAAGAAGGGAAAATCCCTTCAGTGGCGATAGCGGTCGGTTCACCCGTTGAATCGGAGAAGCCGAACGGCCCGGCGAGAAGAGTCTTGGCAACGTACCCACCCGAACGCCCCGCGTGCGACTGGTGACAGCCGCCGATGGATTTTCTACGACCGATGGGCTCGGCTCGATTCGCTCAAACACTGCCCGGCAGGAGAAATTCGCAATGACTCGCTCGCCGGAAACATCCTCCGGGGCTGTCAGGGCAGACCACGTTTTACCTCCATCCGACGAGAACCAACTGTTCAAATGCTGAACCGGGCTGATGTCATAGAGAGCGCGAATACCTTTTGCCGACGCCTCCTCGTTCACTTCAATCCCCACGAAAACGACTCCGGAGTCAATGCGGATCGGAGTGGGAAGCATTAACGGGACATCTTCGCCGATCAATTGAATTGTTCCCGGAATCGTGATCTTGCCGTCAAAGAGCACCGATGCTTTATCTTCCAGTGAGGGAGGCGGCTCAGCCAATGTTGTGCCCTTGAGAACAATCACGCGAATCTCCTCTCCTGTGGGATCAGGCTGGTCGGAGAACGCGATGAGTTGGGGATTCACCGAGCGCAGGACAACGGGATACCGGGTGGGCTGGAATCCCACGAGAGAAATTCCCTTGAGATCAGAACCCGGTGGACCTCCGATGGCTGCATCTGGGTCACCATCGTCGGTGATGTGCTTCTCCGTCTTCCCCTGATTCAATTTGATGGTCAGTTCGTAGTCCGTCTCAGGTCCGGCGAAATTCGAGACAGCCAGGATGAGCTTCCGGGAAAAACCGAGATTCGCCTGGATCGCTTGTTCATTCTCCGGCTGAGGGTAGAAGGCGACGGCATCAACCTCGGATCTCGGTAACTGTTCAGGGTTGGCCTCCGTAGCAGCATCAATGCTGAGAAACTTCAACCCGTCGAGAAAGAAAAGGGAATCATCTACATCCGTCAGGATCCACAGGTCTATATCGGCTTGCCCAGACCATCGCAACGTCGCCGAGATCTGAATGGGATCGTCTTTCCCTGCGGCATTCAATTGCTTCAGGACATCGTCCATGGGCAAGATGTAGAAATCCTCCAACGAATCTTCGAACTCGAACCGAAGGGAAAGCTCTTCCGGCAATGTTCCCGTCTCGGTCGTGGCAGCCCGTCCCCGGATGAGAATTGTTGATTTCCCGGCAAAATCAATAACCTGGCCGGACTCCAGATCATCGTTGGGTTCGACTTCCTCGATAACGGTTATGTCATCCTGAGCTGCTGTGGCCGGAAGTGACCCCGGATGCATGACCGTGAGTAAGAGGGGGGATATCGTGAAGAGGAGAATAAAACTCCCCGTGCGAAATCTGTGGTACCGGCGTCGTGACATCATTGGTGGATTCTCCTTATCTGACAGTTTAAGTCCTGGCCGAAATTTCTCATCGTGTCTTCAGCTCTCCCGCACGCTCATGACGACTCTCTTGTAGTGGTTCAATAAGGCATTGTCAAGGCAGAAGAGAAGCCAGCGAGGGATGTGCGCCGATCACCGGGGAATTCCTCGCGAGGGTGCCCGGGAGCGACGAAAAATCGGGGCGCACCAACGGATGAGAAGTGCCAGCGGATACATCATTTCGTGGTGAAGGTATTGCCTTTGTCAGCGGTTTTTCGCGGGCCAGAGGTAGAGCAGATTGCCTCCTCATCAGAAACCGCGCGCGCCTTACTCGTCCCTAATCCACAGGTACGGCCGCCTGGAGGGCGCTGAACATTTCTTCGTCGGAGGCGAATTTGAAAAACTCCAGTCCCCGACGGTCGGCCTCGCGGCGTTCGATCTCTTCCAGCCGCGCGACGTCGGGGTATTCGACAAATCGCACATTGCGTTGGCGCAAGACCTGACGCAGCGCCTCCAGTTTATCGGGTAGGTGAGTCGCCGATCCCGGAGCGATGCGTTCGAGATAGTGACAGAGGGCCTCGACGCCACGCTCGCCGTCCTGTTTCGCTTTTCCCACCAGTCCATCGGATGCTTTGCGCGACCATCCGGCAACGAAGATCCCTTCGAGCACCTGCTCCGTCTCCGGATTATATGCTTGATAGGCTTCGTCGCCGGGATAGAAGGGATCGGGATGGGGATTGGTAACGTATTCCGTGCCCCGGACGGGAAGGCCCAAACTCTCATCCACGCGATCACCCACGGCGAAGATCACTGTGTCGCAGGGGATGTCGGCGAACGTTCCCAACCCTTTGGCGACGACATCGCTCCCCCTCCACACCAGTTCGGTATCTTCGACCCGCAGGGCGCGCGGTCGCCCATCCTCCCCCAGGAGAATTTCCTTCGGCGCGCTCAGGTAGCGAAAGAGGAGCCGGGTCGGACTGGGACCCTCTTCCGGTGGCGTGCCGACGTACTTGATCAGCTCGGTGTAAATCTGCTCGACGTTTTCTCCGATGGCCTCTAATCGCGGACGAATCCGCTCCAGTTCCTGGCGCAGCGCCTCGGTATCAATATTGGCGGCGACAGCCTTGATCTCCTTATCGCTGTAGGCCCGCTGTCCCGGCCCCCGTCGGGCCACGGCGATGACTTCTTTGACCTTCCTCACGTGGACGAGATAATGGGCGATGTCCACCATGACGTTGCCGATGCCGATGATGGCCACGCGGTCCCCGATGAGAAACCTCTGTTGACTGAACGGCGGGAGGGCGTTGTAATGATAGACGAGATCCTTGGCATGATAGACGCCCGGAGCCTGCTCTCCCGGAATACCGAGGAACTTCGTTCCCTGCGCTCCGGTCGTGATGAGCAGAGCTGACGGACGGAGGGTTTCCCGAATGTCATCGAGCGAGAGATCGGCTTTCACCCCCACGCGGACGTGTCCGAAATAATGGACACGGGGATCGGAGAGAATACGCCGGAACTGCTTCCGGATGCCCTCCTTCATCTTGTGCTTGGTGAAGTAGATGCCGTATTCGGCCAGTCCGCCGGGCTTGAGATCGCGATTGAAGAGGATGACGTCATGTCCTTGCTCGATCAATTTCCCTGTCGCATAGATGCCGGCGGGACCCGCTCCCACAACCACCACGAGATGGCCCGATGATCCTTGCTGTTGCATCGCGTGTGTCTCCTTCAGCGAGGCGATGAGAATAGCGCCGGCGCGTTGGCGCGAGATTTTAGGAAAGCGCCGGTGTGATCGTCAAGCGCGGCGCCAGAAGTACTCCACCCCGTTTCGCTTTTCGCAGACGACGGTGCCCTCCCCTACAGCCCAATCCAGATGAGCGATCGTTTCGGAGAGAGCGAGAAATCGCTGTTGACTGCCGGCCTGGGGGAAAAGGCGCAAGGAGAGTTCCCAGGCGGTCATTGCTCCATCGCCCATGAGCTGAATCAACTCCCGCTGACGCTGCCGCGCATGCTTGACGATGGTCTGGTAATAGGCCTCGTAGTCGTCAACTTCCTCGCCGTGTCCCGTGTAGACGAGTGCCGGTGCCAGGTGGCGCAGCCGGTCGAGGCTTCGGAGAAAGGCCGCGAGCGAGGGGAAGCGTCGTGCCGGCTGTCGGGGATCACGGTTGAGGATGGGATTCGGGGTGATGCGTTTGAGCACCGTATCGGCGGCGATGAGCGTTCGCTGCGCCCGGTGAAACAGGCAGATATGGCCGGGCGTGTGACCGGGCGTATGCACAATGGCGAGCGATCCCCTCTCGAAAGCAAGCTCATCTCCGTCATCCAGCGCCGGAAGCTCGGAGATCGGATCCACCATCGTGTTCAAGTAATCCCACACGACATTGAATTCCTCCACAATGCGAGGGGGAACACCGAGGGCGGCAAACAGGGTGGGATCACGCGACGCATCCGGCACCTGTCCGAGTCGTTCGGCCTCCCACGGATGCGCGTAGACGGTCGCTCCCGTCAGCTGACGCAACCGCTCGGCCTGACCCGCATGATCCAGATGCGCATGGGTGAGCACGATGCGCTTAATGTCGCCCAGCCTCAGGCCGAGCGCCTCGATCTGCGAGCGCAGCGCCTCCAATGCCTCCGATGTCTTCGGCCCGGTATCAATGAGCGTGATCGGATCTTCCACAACAAGGATGGCATTGACCGGACCCACGGGAAACGGCGTCGGAATTCTCACCACGTGTATTCGCATGGACGCACTCATTCAACAAAGGGAGCAAGATAGCACATCAAACGCCACCTGAAAAGCGACGCAAAGGCGGACGAGAAATTCCCCGGTGAAGAAGAAGGGATTCGCATGCGGTACAAGGGCCTCCGATTAAAGATAAGGAGAGGCCCGATTGAATGTAAGGATCGGTTGTGCCCGGGATCAGGGCGGGATTAAACGAGATGCCTGGCGGATGCTGAAGGAGAAAGCCGCCAGAGATTCGGGCGGAAACTCTTTTTCCGATGATGGTTCTGATCGCTGTGGCCGGAATCCTTCTCTGCTCACGACGGCGATCCGGATAGCCCCTGATCCACTCCGGCTCAGAATGACCGCTCCCGCTTCTACTCTGGGAGCAGAACCTCGCTACCGATCGGTTAGATCCTCCGTCACCATACCGGGATCACCATGGAACATCCCTCGGGTGATACAGGCGGAGTTTCTACTCGGCCTTGATCTTTTCTCTCCGCCGCCTTCTCCCGGCCTTTACTCACGGCTCTCCAGCAGAGGGTTGAACCCTTCTTTGCAAGCCTTCTTTATGGGCCGGAGAATGTCTGGCTTCCATCGCCTTCACCACCGCAGGACGCAATGCGCTGTATCTACCCCTCCGTTTTCATTTTCGGGACGCGGTCCAGCAGTTCGAGGAGATCAGAGCCAAGCGCGACTGTCAGGAGATGGCAGATTTTCAAGCCTTGAGACAATCGTTTCACGTTGTGTGATACGCCAGAGCGTGGCTCGGGCGGCTTTGCTGGACTGACGGTGAGCGACGGCGGTGGGCGTCACAGGAGCGACTGCTGGCACACTCCGTTGCTGAGTGACGGCTGACTCCTGATGGCTGATCACTGAACGCCTGTTGCTGGCGTTCTTGGAATTGTGTGGGTGGCGATCTGAAAACTGAGCGTCGCACGGCTCGGCGCCTTGGCGTACTCCACGCTGCGGAAAGCTGTTTGACCTGTTGCCAACCATCATCGGTGTGCTGTACCGCTTGCAAAGCGGTTGTGAGAGGGGTGGAGATGAGTGATGGCTTGTCCCCCGAGCGGAAACAAGAGATCATCAGGCAATGCGCCGAAGCAGGCCGGGTCAAATGGTCAACCCATGCGACTGGAGAAGCAGCGGCGGAAGATTGGATCAGGATCAGACCGTTCGAGCTTTGGGTGCTGGCGAGATCATCGAAGATTATCCTGAGCACCACCGACAGTTGCCCGATTGCTTGGTGCTAGGATGGCTCCCCAACGGATTAGCTGTCCATGCCCGCGTCGGTGTGGACGAACCTAACGGTCGCATCCTCATCATCACGATTTATCGTCCAACAGAGGAGAAATGGGAACATGACTGGAGAACGAGAAAGCAGAACTAAGCCGTGCCCATTGTGCAAGGGGACACTCCACGATCAAGACGCTGCCACCTTGTCCTTCGTGGTGAAGGGGCGGGTGGTGGTCGTCAAGAATGCTCCTGCTGAAGTCTGTGACCAATGCGGCGAGGCTTTTTTATCAACGGAGATCTCCCAGCGGGTGTCCACGATCATCAAGGACGCGCTCAAGCACAACGTGGAACTATTGGTTGTGAACCTGGCTGAGCCGACGATGACGGCAGCATGAACCAACGGCAAAGGTTTCCTCATTCCGCCATCGGCATTCGCAAATCGGCAATCGGCAGCTTCTTATCGCCTCACCGCACGGTTGAAGAAATACGCCGCGTCTGATCCTCGGTTTTTCCAAAGCGGGCTTTCCCCGCCCGAGAATTGGTTGATGCGAGAGAACTCATCACTCTTCAATCGGCGATCCGGAATCCGAAATCGCTATTATCCGCGGACTCCAGGATGTTCTGCTGCCAGTCACGAGCATGTACTATTCGTGATGCAACAACTTCTGCACCGGCTGGCCACATCAACCTTCAGAAGGAGAAGGTCAGGACACTGCGCATCTTCTCAGCCAAGATGCGTTTCACCAGGTTCCGAAACGCCTCGTCGGCCTCCATCCGCTGCCGCGCCCTCTCATACCCTCGTCCCACATTCGTCGGATCAATCCCCAATCGCTCGGCGATCTCAGCCGCGGTCAAGTGGCTCCACTCGCCACCAACATAGACGAACAGTTCCTTTACTGCTCGTTGAGATTCTGCTCGACTCTGACCTCGAACCTCTCTGAGTTTCATCCCTGACGCCGCTTCCATCCGCTTCACTACCTCCGACCAACTCCAGACCTCCAGCCGAATTACGCAATACGCATGTCTGCCATGAAAATTTGATTTTCATGGTTCGTGGTGAAGCGACGGCTTCATGGATACTGACCCCCCATTTCCCACCGGGGCGCGCTCCTGCGCTCATGTCTCTTTCACTCCACAGGCTCCGGCACGTTCATATATTGCTGAGAGTCTGCCTTTCGGCTCCTCTCTACCAAGGATGGCCAATCAATTTTTGGACATCGCGCAAGCCAAAGCTCATCAGGATAAATTCGAACTGTCTCAGCACGCCCAGCGGGAAGCGGCAGCGGAGCAGATCAGCGTTGATGACATCAAGCACGCCTCTTACACGGTCAGGAGTTGGAGGCCTGTCCAACCGACCCGCGAGGACCCAGTTGCCTGATGATTGGCCAAGATCCGTCTGGACGCTGGCTTCACGTGCTCTGTGGAAATTTGGGTCGGGAAAATTATTGATCATCACTGTCTACTTGCCGCAGCCACCGAAGTGGATGGACCCATTTACTCGGAGGTGAGAGGATGAAGCAAAGTCAAGAGCAATCCGAGGCCAGAGAGCGTTGCTACTTTTGTGGCTGAGGTGTTTTGGAGGAACGCCAGGTTACCGTAGACTTTCGCTGGGGAGACTACCTGGTGATCATCCAGGACGTCCCGGCCAAAGTCTGCAACGAGTGCGGAGAGCGCTACTATACCGCCGAGGTGGTGCGACAGATGGAGCGCATCGCTAAGGAGGGACAGAGGGACAAGGAGATACAAGTTCCTGTGGTCGCCCTGGGGAAGAGTGAAGGGGCACGGATCAACGCGGACGAACTCAGGTTTCGATCCGTGGTTTTCCGCGTCTATCCCTACCCAGTAAATTTTTGGTGGTCCTGGAGGAAAATTACATGAGATAAGGCGAAGAAATAGAGCTGGATCAGGGATAATTTTGGTCCGACTCTTTGGCGAAGGAGGGCCAAAATGAGAAAATCGCCCGAGCCCGTTGGCGGGATAGGTATACCTCATGCCGCAGCAATTCCCGGTGAGGCTGGAAAGCCAAGAGAAGAGCGAAAAGGTGGTTAGAAAACCCCGGCAGAGTGAGCAAGGCAGAGGCCAGATGAAGAAGCCCGCAGAGGGTGCGATGAGCCGCTTCTGCTGCACCACCAGGCAGCAAAAATGATCGAGCCAAACAAACGTCCTCTCACCGATGCCCTTCTGGCGATACCGCCTGAGCTTCACGCCCATCCTGATGGGTGGCTTGGCTGTTGTGGTTCTGGCGGGGCTGATCGGCTCACTTCTTCGCTTAACCAGGGTCATCCTGAGCGGGGTGCTGTCATAGCTTCGATCCACCACCAGGCGGTCTGGACACTGGCGGGTCGTCCAGCCCACGGCTATTGTGTCAAGCGTTATCTCCGGGAGCGTGACCTCCGCCGAAGGATGCCGGGTCCAGGTATGCTCCCGGCGGAGTAAGACCATCCCTCTTCCTGCCCTTGTCCCTTCTGGTCTTGCCCGCCTTGAATCCTTTTTTCGCCCAAGCAAAGAAGGCCATCGCAAAGCCCTCATTCACCCCCGCTTGTGTTGGTCATTGAGATGTGCCAGAAAGGCCCGCCACATCGTCAAGAACTGCCCCCTTCTTTTAGCCGGGGCCAGCATATGCAAGGACCGGCCTACCGCTTGGGTAGCTCGCCCCAGAGAGTCCCCTTCAGAGAATCCCCTCAAAGCACCTCCTGTCTCTCATGCCTCCAGTTTTCCATCCATTGAAGGGTTTTGAAATGAGTTCCAGCCCCAAAGGGTACTGAACCTGAAACTGTGTGCGCTTCGGCAGGGTTTGGGGTAACCACAATTGGCTGGACAGGATGATTTTTTCCTCTTCCGCGAGAAGCTTTATAATTATTCCGCCTGTGACCCATCACACGACGGAGGAGGTGAAATATGAGGAAGTATTGGGATCCTGTTTCTCGTGGATTGGTGGCGCTCATTTTCATCTTCTCGGGGTTTGGCAAGCTGATGGCGTTTGATCAAACGGCCTCGATGATGGAGGGCGCGGGGTTCCCCCTGCCCGCGCTGTTTCTCGTCGCCGCTCTTCTCATCGAGGTGCTTGGCGGAATCGCTCTGCTGCTCGGGTACAAGGCTAACTGGGCCGCTCTCGCTCTCTTCCTCTTTCTCATTCCCACGACGATCATCTTTCACCTGGCGCACATCCATGATCCGGAGCAGGGCCAGATGCAGATGATTCAGGTGATGAAGAATCTGGCGATCATGGGGGGTCTGTTGAAGTTCTATCTCACGGGAGCCGGGGCCTGTGCGCTCGACTCGCTGCTGGCACGTCGCCGTCAGGTAGCGGCCCAACAGCCGGCATCGTAACGCGAGGCGCGCCGGTCGGCGCGACGCGCAGCCAAGATCCGCATGCGAGTGAATTGGTCAATCCCGGATTTAACTATCGGGCGACGAGGGCTAAAAGTGAAAAGGGGCCTCAGCCGCCGGCTCGTCGCCCTGCTGAGGCCGCCAGATCAATAAAGCCCGAGCCTCGTCGAGGAAGGTGAGGTTTATTGCTGTCCTTGCCCATTTGAACGAGGCTCGGGAAGGGAAACTTCTTTCTCTTTGTTCCAGTCGGGCGGCTCCACTCCCAGCAAATGGTGAACGAAGAAATCGTATCGCTTGCGATCTCCATAGAGGCCGCCCGTCGTATGTCCCTGTCCGGGAAGAACCAGAAGATCGAACGTCTTGTTGGCCTTGATCAACGCATTCACCACCTGCATGGTCGAGGCCGGATCCACGTTGGTGTCCATCTCCCCAACGGACAGAAGGAGCTTGCCTTGAAGCCGATGGGCATTGTCCACGTTCGATGACGCCGAATAGTGAGGCCCGATCGGCCAGCCCATCCACTGCTCGTTCCACCAGATCTTATCCATGCGGTTGTCGTGGCAGCCGCACGAGGACACGGCCACTTTGTAAAAATCGGGATGGAACAGCAGAGCCGCCAGTGCGTTCTGTCCCCCGGCGGAATGTCCGTAAATGCCCACGCGGGTGATGTCATAATAGGGATATTTCGCCGCGACCGCCTTGTGCCAGAGAATGCGATCCGGAAAACCGGCGTCGCGCAGGTTCTTCCAGGCGACGTCGTGGAATGCCTTCGAGCGATTGGCCGTCCCCATCCCATCAATTTGCACGACGATGAACCCCAGCTCCGCCAGCGACTGCATCGGATTGTAGACGCTGAAGGATTTGGGCACGAATGATCCTTGAGGTCCGGCATAGATGTTCTCGACGACCGGATACTTCTTCGACGGGTCGAACCGCGTGGGGCGAATGATGATGCCCCAGATGTCGGTCACGCCATCGCGTCCTTTGGCCACGAAGACCTCCGGCGGACGCCAGCCCGCCGCCAGAAGTTCCGTGATGTCTCCTCGTTCAAGCTCCATCAGCACCTTCTTATCCGCTGTTTGTCGTAGCTGGGAGATGGGCGGCTGATCCACCCGCGACCAGGTGTCGACGTAATACATCATGTCGGAGGAAAAACTCACCTGGTGATCTCCGTTAGCCTCGGTGAAGGCCGTCATCCCGGTGCCGTCGAAGTTGATCCGGTAGACGTGGATGAAGTAGGGGTCTTGATCGGGATTCAGACCGCTCGCCTGGAACCAGATCTGACGTTTCTCCTCGTCCACTTTGATCACGCCGCGCACGACCCAGTTGCCTTTGGTGATTTGATTCTTCACGCGTCCGGTGGTGCCATCGTAGAGATAGAGATGTCGCCAACCGTCGCGCTCGGAGGCCCAGATGATTTCCTTGCCGTCGGCCACATCATAGCGATAGCGAGTTCCGGTCTCCCGGTGGTTGGGCTGAAGCGGACGATAGGAGAAAAACGTCGCGCATTCTTCGTTGATGAGCACCCGCGGCTGACCCGTTCGGCCATCCACCTCGATCACGCGATAGACCTGATGTCCGCGCTGGTTGTATTCGAAGGTGAACGCTCGTCCATCTTTCCACCAAACGGGATTGGAGAGGCTGTAAGGATTGGGGAAGAGGCTGGAATCAATCGTGATCTGTTTCCGCGCCTCGATGTCGAACAGCACGGGGTGGGCCACATCGAGGACATCACCGGGTTTGGCGTATTCCCGCGTCGAGTGCTTGGGCTGGAGCTGGTCGCTGGGCGACGACTCAATGTAGTGAATTTGCCGGCGATAGCCCGGTCGGACGCGATAGGCCACGAGGCGACGAGAATCCGGCGACCAGGTGATCGAAGCGAGCGTGTAGTAGTTCCCTTCCGATCCATCCCAACTGAGGGCGACGGCCTCGGTTTTTCCCTTCTCTCGAAGAAAGACATTGTAGTTGCGAATGAATGCCTCCCACCGCCCGTCGGGCGAGGTCTTAACGGCGGGAGTCTCCGCCGACGGTCCGCCGGGAGCGAATCCGCCGCGTCGCTGTTGCTGTTGAGCCTGCTGCTGAGCTTGCTGCGGCGGCAGAATCACCATGCCGTCCGAGACATCGTTGTCGAACTCACGGGGATATTCCTCATCGGCGTCCGGCGGACGGAATCCCGGAGGGCCTGACGGAGCCGGTCCGGTTCTCCGGCATTCGTAGCTCGTGAGATCGCAGCGCCAGGTCGAACCCGCCGCCACGAATTGAATGGCCCGCTCCTGGTCCACAAATGTCAATGTGGTGAACGGCAGCCGCACGGCAGAATACTTCTCTCCGGTGGCGGAGGAGAGCGCCGCGGCCAATCGTTGGTGATCGAAGGCGGGCCTTTTCTCCCGCGTGTCAGCATCCACCAGGACAAACTCATGCCCTCCTTTGACCGTCTTGCGGTACCAGAAGCGGTGGGTGTTCTCGATCCAGGTCGCCCGCTCGGGGAGATTGACGGCGAGCCCATCAAACCGCTGCCGCAGGCTGAAAGCGCGCTCATAATCGGCGGCAGTGATCTGGGCGTACAAGCGAATCGGCGGCAGCATCAACATGCTGCCGAGGAGAACGATGACCGATAGACGACGCTGTTTCATGAACGCCCCTCCTGTGAAAATTTCCGCCGGCGGATCAAAGGTTTCAACGGATGGATGATTCGCCGGCACTCCCTTGAAAATAACATTTGTTGTGGGTCATTTGACCCATGGGCGATTCTTATGGCTCGCTCCATACACGAACAATGCAAAAATCGTCGGAGCTTGCCGCGGGCAT
>DATLZR010000162.1 GCA_035573895.1 Blastocatellia bacterium
GACGATTTGGGTTGATCTGTTTGCCTATCAAACGGTCGAGCCGCTCATCGTGCGCGTGGGCTGGACGCCCGACAGCCAGAAAGTCGTCTACGAGATTCAGGATCGAGAGCAAACCTGGCTCGATCTCAACCTGGCCGATCCAGCGACCGGCGCCAGCCAGAGGCTCTTTCGGGAAACGAGCCCCGCCTGGGTGGAAGTCATTGATCTCCCCTTCTGGCTTCGCGATGGGTCCTTTCTCTGGCAGAGCGAGCGTAGCGGCTGGCAGCACCTCTATCACTATCGGCGCGACGGGACGCTCATCCGGGCCGTGACATCAGGAGCGTGGGAAGTCCGCACCTTGCACGGTGTGGATGAGACCAACGGCTGGGTCTATTTCTCCGGGACCGAGCGCAGTCACATTGGCAGCGATGCCTATCGCATTCGCCTGGATGGGACCGGTCTGGAACGCCTCACCGAAGCTCCCGGAACGCACCAGGTGTCGTTCAATCCGACGTTCACCCACTTCGTTGATACCTGGAGTGATGTTCAAACGCCGCCGCAGGTTCGCCTCTTCACCGTCCAGGGCACGCTCGTGCGCGTCATTGATGAAAATAAAGTGGAGGCCCTCGGACAATATAAGCTGAGCAAACCGGAATTCGTGCAGGTGAAAACGCGGGACGGCTTCGTCTTGGAGGCGATGATGATTCGCCCTCCTGACTTCGATCCGAAGAAGAAATATCCCGTCTGGAGCTACACCTACAGCGGACCGCATGCGCCGCAGGTGCGCAACAGTTGGGGTGGGACAACCTATATGTGGCATCAGATGCTGGCGCAGAAAGGCTACATCATCTGGGTGTGCGACAATCGTACGGCCAGCGGCAAAGGGGCGCAGTCCACCTGGCCGGTCTACAAAAACTTCGGCGAGTTGGAGTTGAGGGATTTGGAAGAATGTCTGGCCTGGTTGAAGCAGCAACCTTATGTTGACGGCTCACGGATCGGGCTCACCGGCTGGAGCTTCGGCGGCTTCATGACGCTCTATGCCATGACCCATTCGACGAGCTTCAAGATCGGAATTGCCGGAGGTTCGGTTACCGACTGGCGCGACTACGATACGATCTACACCGAGCGGTACATGCGGACCCCACAGAACAATCCCGAGGGCTATGAGAAAAGCTCCCCCCGGAATGCCGCCAAAAATCTTCACGGCAAGTTGCTCCTCATTCATGGGACAATGGATGACAACGTTCACCTGCAAAACACTATCCAGTTCCTCTATGAGCTGCAAAAGGCAGGCAAGCAGGTGGAGCTGATGCTCTATCCGAAGTCGCGTCACGGAGTGACCGATCCTGCTCTGGTCAAGCACATGCGGGAGACGATGCTGCGCTTCATCGTGGAGAATCTGTGAGGAGGTGCAGAGCGAAGACCGCACCCCCGAAGCCATGAAAATCCTACTACAGATGAACGCGGATGGATACGGAAGAGTGAGACGATTCCCGTCCATCCGTGGTGATTTATCGGAGGAGGTTTTCGTGGGGCGGGAGTTCCGCCCGGAAAGGACGAAAAAAGAGGCCGCCGAGTACACCGATTCTCGCAGGGGGAACCATCGGGCGTGAATCGGTGACATCTCTGGCCATTTTCCGAGGAGGTCGTCTATGAGGGAACACATTCAGCGGATCATTTTCATCGTTCTCGTTGTCGCCCTGTGTTTGTCGGGCTGGGCGTCCGTTTGGGCCGGGCAGCAGGGGCGCTTGAGTGAGCGCGCGACGCAGGCCGAACCGTCGCGGGATCCAATGACACCGGCGACCTTTGCCGGGTTGAGGCTCCGCTCCATCGGTCCGGCTCTCACCTCCGGACGGGTGGCCGCGCTGGCAGTTGATCCCACCAACCGCAAGCGGTATTACGTGGCAGCGGCCTCCGGAGGCGTATGGAAAACCGTCAATGCCGGAACGACGTTCACGCCCGTGTTCGATAACGAAGGCTCTTACTCGATCGGTGCCATCGCTCTCGATCCCAAAAATCCAGCGACGGTCTGGGTCGGCACCGGGGAGAATAACAGCCAGCGGAGCGTCTCCTATGGTGATGGCGTCTATCGCTCGGACGACGGCGGGCGCAGTTGGCGCAACATGGGCTTGAAGAAATCCGAACACATCGGTCGGATCGTGATTGATCCCCGCGATTCTCAAGTGGTCTATGTGGCAGCTCAGGGACCGCTGTGGTCGCCGGGCGGCGATCGCGGTCTGTTCAAAACGACCGATGGGGGGAAGACGTGGAAGAACATCCTCTCGATCAGCGAGAACACCGGCGTGACCGATGTCGTGCTGGATCCGAGGGACCCCGACGTGATCTATGCCGCCGCCTATCAACGCCGCCGTCACGTCTGGACGATGATCAATGGCGGACCCGAAAGCGCCCTTTACAAATCCACCGACGGCGGGGCCACCTGGACGAAACTGCGCGCCGGTCTCCCCACCGTTGATCTGGGGCGCATCGGGCTGGCGATCTCGCCGGTCAATCCCGATGTGATCTACGCCACGATTGAAGCCGCCAACCGACAGGGCGGGATCTTCCGCTCAACGGATCGGGGCGCGACCTGGCAGCGGATGAATTCCTACGACAACCAGGCGTTCTACTACGGGCAGATCATCGCCGACCCCAAGGACGTTGATCGCATCTACGTCATGGGCGTTCAAATTCAGGTCTCCGATGACGGGGGACGAACGCTGCGGCCGCTCAACAGCCGGTTCAAGCACGTGGATAATCACGCCATGTGGATTGATCCCAATGATCCGGAGTACTATCTCGTCGGCTGCGATGGCGGTATTTATGAGAGTTTTGATCGCGGCGAGACCTGGCATTTCAAAGCTAATCTGCCGATCACGCAGTTTTATGCCGTAGCCGTTGATAACTCGTCGCCCTTTTACTACGTTTACGGGGGCACGCAGGATAATTTCAGCCTCGGCGGTCCATCGCGCACCCGCAGCCTGTCGGGCATCACCAATGCCGACTGGTTCGTCACCAATGGAGGCGATGGCTTTCGCTCGCATATTGATCCGGTTGATCCCAATATCGTCTACGCCGAGAGTCAAAATGGCGGACTCGTGCGGTTTGATCGGCGCACGGGTGAGCGAGTGAGCATCCGCCCGCTGGTCGGTAAAGGTCAACCGGCGCTGCGAACCAACTGGGACACGCCGTTTCTCATCAGCGCCCATTCGCACACGCGGCTCTACTATGCCGCCAATATTCTCTTTCGCAGCGACAATCAAGGCGACGACTGGAAAGCCATCAGCGGTGATCTCACCCGGCAACTGGATCGGGATCAACTGCCCGTGATGGGGCGCATCTGGGGACCGGAGGCGGTGGCCAAGCACATGGGAACCGCACCGTACGGCAATGCCTCGGCTCTCGCCGAGTCGCCGAAAAAGGACGGATTGATCTACGTCGGCACGGACGACGGCTTGATTCAGGTCACTGAAAATGGCGGTCAGACGTGGCGTCGGATCGAGAAGTTTCCCGGCGTGCCCGAGATGACCTACGTCAGCCGATTGCTCGCCTCGCAGCACGACACCAATACGGTCTACGCTGCTTTCGACAACCACTGGAACGGCGATTTCTCCCCCTACCTGCTCAAGAGCACCGATGCCGGTCGCACCTGGACCTCGATCACCGGCAATTTGCCGGCGAACGGTCCGGTCCTGGCCATCGCCGAGGACCACGTGAACCCGAATCTCCTGTTTGTCGGCACCGAGTTCGGCCTCTTTTTCACCATTGATGGTGGCCAGAAATGGGTCCAGCTCAAAGGAGGAATGCCCACGATCGCCGTGCGCGACCTGGCCATTCAGAAGCGCGAGAATGATCTCGTCGTGGCCACTTTTGGTCGGGGCATCTACATCCTCGATGATTACACGCCGCTGCGTCATCTGAAGCCGGAGATGCTGGCCGAGGAAGCCGTGCTCTTTCCCGTTAAGGACGCGCTCATGTACGTGCAATCGCAGCCGCTCGGAGGTCGCGGGAAGGCATTTCAAGGCGATTCGTTCTTCACTGCCGAGAACCCGCCCTATGGTGCGGTCTTCACCTATTATCTGAGGGACACGCTAAAGACCCGGCGGCAGCGACGTCAGGAAGCCGAACGCGAAGCGATTCGCCGGGGCGAGTCCATTCGCTATCCCAGCCGCGAGGAACTCAAGCAAGAGGAGGAGGAAGAACCTCCGGCCATCATCCTGACGATCACCGATAGCGAAGGACGAGTTGTGCGGCGATTGACGGGACCGACGACCAGTGGATTTCACCGCGTGAGCTGGGATTTGCGGTATCCTCCGCCGACGCTCGCCGCACCTCCGGCAGGAGAAGAGGCGGCCTTTGCGCCGACTCCCTCCGGTCCTCTGGTCATGCCGGGGCGATACACTGTTTCACTGGCCAAGCGCGTCGAAGGCGTGCTGACGCCTCTGTCCAAACCTCAGACGTTCACCGTGACCGTCGAGGGAGCCGAGAACATGACGGCGGCGGATCGTGCAGCACTGGCGGAGTTTCAACAAAAACTCGTGCGACTCCAGCGCGCCGTGACCGGAGCGAGTGAAACGGCAGCGAGCTTGCGCACACGCCTGGAACAGCTCAAGCGGGCTCTTCTGGAGGCACCTGCCGATACGCGGCGGCTCGTGGACGAGGTTACCGCAGCACTCAAGCGCACTGACGAGGTTCTCACGGCCTTGCGGGGAGACCGTCTGGCCGGCGAGACAGCTCCTCCCTCGATCACGGCGCGGGTCACCAGCATCGTCAATCGCCACCGCATGGCAGCCGCGCGCCCGACGCAAACGCAACTAGAACAGTATCGCATCCTCGTCGAAGAATTCACACCCGTGCTGGCGAAACTTCGGACTTTAGTCGAGACCGATCTCCAGCGACTGGAGCGGGCCGCCGAAGAAGCCGGTGCGCCCTGGACGCCCGGTCGCCTCCCGCTGTGGGAGGATCGCTGATCGGGTGTGACCCGGCAAGGGAAGGGGATCGCCGAACGGATTCCCGTTCTTCCCATCTACAATGCGGGAGCCTCCGGGCGGGCTCCCGCTGGTCTTTCCTGCGATAGGAGGACGGGACAAAAGCTCCAGCAAAGAGTTCTCGCAATTTCCGCCCTCTTTCCACCTGGAGCATTTTGGATCCAGTTGCTCTTTTTAAAGCCCATCTGATAGAGGAGCCAAGGAATGGGGGTCAAGGAGGAAGCCAGCGAGAGGACGACGATTGCCGACCACGTGGCAAGAAGATCAAGCCCCGCTCTACAAGTTGTACAAACAAGAGAAGGACGATCAAAACCGAAGGCGGGGAGCATTGTGTCAGGGGTAATTGGTCAAAGAGGTGGCCGAGGTCGTGGAGGTCCACTTTGGCACGGTGCAGGAGAGGGGCAGGTGTAATGGGCAGGCTGAGGTGAAGGGAGTGCGGGAGCACCGTCGCGGAGGGATTATGTTTAGATTCCAAAGCAGGGCGCATTGTGAAGGGAGTGTGGGAGCGCCGTCCGGAGGTTATGGAGGGCGGAAATCGAGGTTGACGCCGGAGCCGAAAGGTGCCGCCGGAGAGAACGGGCCAGCCAAGGGCCAGGGCAGCACATGCCTCCTCGTGGGTGAAGGTGACTGGTAAGCGGGAGGGCTTCTTCGCCCGCTCGACCATCATCAATTCAGTCCCGTGGTTGGTTGAGAACCTCGCGGTAGAGAAACGGAAGTGCACTGAGTGCTTAGTGGGTGGGAGTCGCCACATTTCGATTGACGGCCAAATTGGGAAAAATATACTTTTTGATCCAACGCACATAAGCTTCTTTGGTCCTGATGCTGTAGTGCTTGAGGCGGATCAACTCGCGCACTTGATCGAGTAACCTGGGCCTGCTCAGTATATAATCCGTCATCCTGAGAAGCGGTAGCTAGGAATTTGGTGATGTCAACCGGATTATCTGTGCTAATTGGTGTAAAACTTCATGCCTTTTAGAGTTGGATGGGCATGCCCCAGCAGCACAATTGTCACCGGCCATAGCTTTTGAGAGACACCTATCAGGAGAGAACACCATGCGTGTTAAGGTTGTACTTGAAGCCAGCGATGAAGGCGGATACACCGTTTACGTCCCATCTTTGCCTGGCTGTGTTAGCGAAGGAGAGACGGTAGAAGAAGCCCTGAGAAACATCCGGGAAGCGATCGAACTGTACCTTGAACCTGTGGAAGATGATCTAGTGATGGAGGAAACTGCCCTGGTACACGAGATTGAAATGTGAACAAGGTACCCAGTCTGCCATACCAGCAAATTATTCGCGCCCTGCAGAGAGATGGCTTGTGGTACGTCAGCGCGGCAGTCACATTCGGTTACAGAAACGTGTAGGAAGCGAAATACTCAAAATTACTGTCCCCGCTCATCGTCCAGTCAAACGGTCTACGTTGGCACATATCTTGAAACAAGCACGGTTGAGCGTAGATGATTTTCTTGAAATTGCTTTGAGCAGGCCAGAACGCCTGCCTAAACAGGAACCTGACGCCGCTCCGCTGCGTGGCGCGTGCGGCCGACGCGCAGGCCGTTACGCCACTCCGAGAAGGCCGAGTGTACGGCCATCTGAAGCGGAAGAAAGCTGCCATTGAGGAGCAACGGCACCAACGGACCGCCGATCCGGAGCGGGTCAACAGTCTGGCCGGGTGGGTCTGGATACAGGAGGCTGTCACCAGCCTTTTTCCAGAAGATATAGCCTTTCCTTAGGCAATTGGTATTAGATCCTCTTGAAAGCGCACCGTCCGGTCACGCGGTGAATATGCCGACGTTCATCCTGTGTCGGAGCGAGTCGTTTGCTTCCGGTGGGACGTTTTTGCCTCCTGGCCGGTGATCTGTTCAGAGACACCTGACCGGGAGCCAGCCCAGGATGTAACCCGCAGCAAGACATCAGAGGCGAAGCGATTGTGCGCCGGTGAGTCCTGTTGGCGATAGACCTTGGCCCGATAGCGAAAGACGTTGCCATGCCGATCTTGATGACGAGATTCTCGATAGTCGAGTGAAATCCGCGCCACCTGCATCCCGGACAAGGTGAATAATTCGTTCGCCTCTGAAATCCCGTTATGGTTGAAATCCTGCCACAGCCTGACGGACGAGTAGATTCCATCCTGAGCATCAATGAATCCATCTCCATTGCCGCCCTGCGCCGGCCGATCATATTCGGCAAGGGCTTCAAATCCATGCTCCGCATAGCTCCCATTGGCCAGAGGCGTAGCATTCCCAAAGAGTTCTCTTCCATTGTCAATCTGACCGTTGCCGTTGCGGTCTAACACGAGCCAAGCGTCATCAGAACCTGGCGCAGTCCAGGCGACCTGGTCCAGACGGCCATCCCCTCCAATGTCGAAGCGCACGCCGCCAAGGGCATCGGTCAGATCAAAATTGTTACCCTCGAGGTCCACGAGGATGGGCGAGGGGAGGCAGCAGCAACCCGGAACCTGCTCGGTTAAGCCGCTGGCGCACCCGTCGTCCGGATAGAGACAATAATCCACAGGTTCAGGGCAAACTCCCCCAATACTGCAAGACTCAGGGCAGCCGTTCGATCGGGAAATATTAATTGACCCACTTTGTCCGTTCACACCGGGATTTCCTGCATTACCACTGTCACCGGGAGAACCATTGTTACCGCTACTTCCGTCCTGGCCGTCATTGCCTCGCGTCGAAGGGCAATGAAAACCGGTTGCTCCTTTGCCCCCTCTTCCTCCAGGTCCCCCCAGTCCACCTTGTCCACCGGAACCTCCCTGACCGCCTCCTCCCGCCGTTCCCCCGGCGGCGTCGGCTGAGATTCTCGCCGGATCATAGTCAGCAGGATAGGTTACGATGATATTGCCACCGTTTCCACCATTGCCTCCATTGCCCCCATCACCTCCTCTGCCTCCTTGGCCACCCCACCCTCCATTGCCGCCTCTACCGCCGTTCCCGGATCCTCCCTGACTACACGGACAATCAGCTCCATTGCCGCCCTCTCCGCCTGCTCCACCATTTCCACCTTGACCCCCAATTCCACCATCGCCGCCGCGTCCACCATTGCCACCGCGAGAAATGAACGTATAGCTCGCCGTAGAACCTGGGGGGATCTCATACGAAATATCCTGTCCATTTCCACCAGGATACCCGTTCCCACCGGTGCCGCCGTCCGCTCCGGGCCGACCATCTCCGCCTGGCGCACCGTCACCGCCGTGAATATTACCTCCGCATACCCCATCTGACCCTCTCGGACCAGGGTTGGGCCACCCATCCGCCCCCCGTTCTCCTGCAGTCCCGGGCGCACCGTCAGCTCCAGGCTGGCCGCTCCGATCTATGTCCTCAATCGAGGAAACGTGACGGCTGATCAGACGTAGGTTCGTTCTTAACCTCTTCATCCGCTCCAGCCACTCTTTCCTTCCAGGCCCACTCGTGTCTATGGTGATGTGCCCTCCTTGGATGACCGGAAGTGCAGAAGGAAGAACCGATGGCTCTACCCAATGTGGGCCTCCAAAATTGACAGGCATCAATTGCCCTTGCTGCTTCTTTATCGCCCTTCGCAGAGATGTGCCCATCAATCCTGCCGTCTCGATGGGGAAGACGTGTATCTTGTGGTTCCCTTTGATTAGGGCATTGCTGCCTTCAAAGATCAGGTGCTTCACCAGGATCACCGTTTCCCCGGCCAGTTCAACCCGTTCGGGCAGGTAAAGAGTATCAGCCATGTATACGCCCGCGAGCGGCTCTGCTTCGTATCGAACCATCTGCATCTGCGGCATCTGAGCAAAAACGGGAGCCAACTTCTCCCGCCAGTTCCAGACAAGCAAGGTGTCGGGATCAAAAGGGACTTTCTCCTTCAGGAGCAATGCGCGCGCGGACTTGAAAGTCTCGCGTCTCAAGGCAAGCTGCTTCTGCCGTATCTCGTGGTATGACAGAGCAGCTTTCTGCTGCGACTTCATCTGATTGCTGCCCGTCAATTGAGCGGTTGGGACCCTCTCTGGAGTTTTGCTCCCTACCGAGACAACCAAGAGGGATACTGTGATAAGGGTCAACAAAAGGCACACCCTTCTCATAATCCCCTCCTCAAATGACGCGTCATGCAGACAGGCCTACTTTACTGCTCAGGGGTGCTGTGACATGGCAAAAATTATCATTTTTCTGGCACATGGTTCTCATTTTCTCGAATTCTGTCTTTTTGAGCTTCTGAGACGCCTCTTTTGATACGCTTTCGGCAGGGAGGTGTGACTCTCGACAAGGAGAGAAGTCTGCAAGGAGGTTCGCCCAAGACACATCCAACCGGAGCACCAGTCGTTGAGCAACACAAACCTTATTGCCCGGAGAATCAGTCCCTACGACCAAGAACAAGCCTCTGAACAGCTAAAGGACCGGAGATCAGCGCATCTGCCCCATCTGTGACAACACTTTATCAAAGAACTCTCCGGTAGCTCCCGCCGTTTCGCTTCTGCCGGCCAGTGTAGTACTGCTCAAAAAAAAGGTCAAGAAAATTCTTTGCCGAAATGAAACCTGCGATCTGTGAGCGGCATCGGCTCCGGTCTCCGATCAGACTCAGTCCCAACCAGACCGGGGATAGGAGTCCACTAGATCAGGCAGATCCCAAGGCGCCGGCAATGACGAGCGGCGGGCGCGCTCAGACTCCATCCCCTGCCCGAAGTCGCCGTCTCCTCTTGGGCAGGATAGAAGAATTGTCTTGCCCTCGCGTTGAGATGGCGTTGTTGCACGAATAGGCGGCGATGGTAAGCTGGGGGCATGACTCGAAAACCTCACAAGCGTTGCCAAGCTTCTGCGCTTCATCGTGTCGCTTCTGGCACCCCCACCGTGGCGCCAAGGCCCCGTATCGGGTGCGAAATTGGGCGGCGTACAACGAGAGTGTAGTCCACCGCGGTTCCATTACGCCGCTCCGTGGAGGGCAAAGTGCACGGGGATCTGAAGCGGGAGAAAGCAGCCATTGAGGAGCAACGGCACGGGGGGCGGGTGGCCGATCCGGGCGGGCGAAAAGTCTAGCTGGGTAGGATTGAATACAGGAGGCCGTCACCAGCGTTTTTCGAGAAAATACGGCTTTTCATCGGCCGATTGGAAGGAGGAGAAGCGGAAGCCCTGGGGGTTGCGGAGCGATGCTTCGTGAGTTGACGGCAGGGGAGCCGTTGGCGCTAGTGCGAGCCAAAGAAGCAGAAGTGCTGAAGGAACGGATGGCGTGTCGCTCCTTGGCGGCATGCGTTGCCATTTGTTGATCCATCGGAGCGTCTCTTTGCCCATCCTTACCATTGGGCGGCTTTCCAGTGCGTCGGGGTGTTGTGAGGAATGCCTTTGGGGAAGGAGACAACACCTGCACCGAAGGCGTTATACCAATCGCAGGTTGTGGACGAGGGGGATTCCGGCTTTACAAGTTCTGATCCCCTGACCAGTTATCTCCAATTCGCGAGGGTTTTTCAGATTGGTATGAGTTTACCCCGGGAGGGCAACTTCTACCGTGCCTATGCCCGCACGATGCGGGCGCTCCCGGAGGTACCGGGCAATTGAAAACCGCTCTAAGAGGAACCCCCTCTCACCGACCGGCACTCAGGGCGGCCAGATCCGCATCCACCATCATACGGATAAGTTCGGCAAAGGTCGTCGTTGGCTCCCAGCCGAGTTTCTTCTTCGCTTTACTGTAATCCCCTCGCAACTCGTAGATCTCGGCGGGGCGATAGAGCCGTTCGTCAATTTTCACGTAGGGCTGCCAGTCCAGACCCACATGGCTGAAGGCCACCTCGACCAGCTCTCTCACCGAGTGAGTCTCTCCGGTGGCGATGACGTAGTCTTCGGGTTCGTCCTGTTGCAGCATGAGCCACATGGCCTTGACATAATCTCCGGCGTATCCCCAGTCGCGTCGCGCCTCCAGATTCCCCAGTCGCAGCTCCTGAGCTAACCCCAGTTTGATCTTGGCCACCGTATTGGTGACCTTGCGGGTGACAAACTCAAATCCCCGTCGCGGTGATTCGTGATTGAAGAGGATGCCGCTGATGGCATAGAGGCGATAGGCTTCTCGATAATTCCTCGTCAGGTGAAAGCCCGCCAGCTTGGAGACGCCGTAGGGCGATCGCGGATAGAAGGGGGATTGTTCGTTCTGGGGAGCGGCGACGTTACCGAACATCTCGCTCGACGCGGCAAAGTAGAAGCGACAGTGCGGAGCCCGATGCCGCAGCGCCGAGAGCACGTAGTGCGTCCCGTTGATGTTGGTGCTGATGGTGGAGAATTCGTCCTCGAACGAATAACTGACGAAGCTCTGCGCGGCCAGATGGTAACACTCATCCGGTTGGACTTCGTCCACAACGGCGAAGACGCTGGCATAGCTATCGAGCGAAGCAGCATGAAGAATCACTTTGTCGAGAATATGACGAATCCGCCAGAGCCGGTGCTCCGGGTCTTCGATGGCGACGCGCCGCACCAGACCGTGAACTTCGTAGCCCTTTTCCAGAAGAAACTCCGCCAGGTAGGACCCATCCTGGCCGGTAATGCCGGTGATCAACGCTCTTTTCATCGTCACTTCTCCTGTAGGCGGGGAAGTATACGGTATCTTCCTTCGACATTCCACGACAGGAAGAGGGTGAACCGTTAAGGTTCGCGCCGGTTCTGCTGAGCGGCAAAGCCCTGCCGTCGCCGGTGAGCGACATCATTATTGAAAAGCGGCATCTCGGCGCTCAGTACAAGAGAGCAGGGAAGTGGCCTCAAGGAAGTGAGCGCTCAGGGAGGTGATGTTGATGATGCGGCAACTCCCCGCGAACCGATGAAAAGAGCCGGACCGGGAGAGTTTCGCGCCGCATTTTCGAGGAAGTATCCTCAGCCCCGTTGTTTGACAGGCTGCCGGAGGACGTGTCATTCTCATCCTCCGTGTTATGAAACGGGAGACCGTGGCAACGGCTTTCCTGGTCGCCGTCATTCTCGGCGTCCTTTACCTGTGCTTCCTGATGGTGAGTCCTTTTCTTTCGGTTCTGGCCTGGGCGATTGTTCTGGCCATTGTGTTTTATCCGTTGCACCGTCGGATGCTCAGATTCATTCGCCGTCCCGGCATCGGAGCCCTGGTGTCGTGTCTTGTGGTCAGCGGGATCGTCATCGCTCCGACGGTCCTCATGGTAATGGCGCTCGTCGGTGAACTCGCGGATGCGTATCAGCTCATCGAGAAAAGGGTTCTCAGCGGAGTCTGGCGCTTTTCGCTCGAGCCGGGACAGAGTACGTTCCTCAGCCGCTCGATTGGTTGGCTCAATCGCTACGTGGATCTGTCGGAGGTCAATCTGCCCTCGCTCATTCTCACCAACCTGCAGCGGCTTTCGACGCTGCTTGTGAATAAATCCACGCAGATCATTCAGCAGTTCTCGACGTTTGTCTTCAAGGGAGCCCTCGTCCTTTTCACGTTGTACTTTCTCTTCCGGGATGCCGACGCCTTGCTCTCGAAGATCAAAGAGCTTATTCCGCTTCCTCCGTCGGAGACCGATCAGGTCCTCCATCGCATGAGGGAGACGATCAATGCGACGATCTATGGCGGGGTGGCTGTTGCACTGGCTCAAGGTTTTCTCGGAGGGATCGCTTTCGGATTCCTGGGACTCCCCTCGCCGGTGATCTGGGGTGTGGTAATGTTTTTCTTTTCGTTCCTGCCGGTGGTTGGGGCCTCAATAATCTGGGTTCCGGCGGTGATCGTGTTGCTGGCTCAGGGGCATGTGGGAAAGGGTCTCTTTTTGCTCGTTTGGGGAGTGGCCGTCATCAGCATGGCGGATAATCTCATCCGGCCTCTGGTGATCAAGAGTCGCATCCGGTTACACACGCTGCTCATTTTCTTCAGCATTCTCGGCGGCGTGCAGGTTTTTGGCGTCATCGGGTTGATCATGGGACCGGTGGTGTTGAGCGTCGCCCTGGCGCTGGTCGAGATCTTTCGGAGAAAGATAACCCCCTCGGCCGAGGGGGTCTCTCCCCACGAGGAAGTCGCTTCGCCGCCGGGTCCGGCCGTAGCTGGAGGACAGGGCGAAAACCCGCCGCCGTCACAGTGAGCGAAGCAGAAGCGCCCGTTTGACCTCGGCGATCGCGCGGGTGACGTCAATGCCTCGCGGACAGGCTTCGACGCAGTTGAAGATGGTGCGGCAGCGCCAGACGCCCGTTTTCTCCGTCAGGATATCCAGCCGCTGGAGCCCGCCCCGATCCCGACTGTCGAAGATGAAGCGATGAGCATTGACGATGGCCGCTGGGCCGATGTACTCGCTGTTGGCCCAAAACGACGGGCAGGACGTCGTACAGGCGGCGCAGAGAATACACTTGGTCGTATCGTCGAACCGCGCGCGCTCCTCCGGTGATTGGAGACGCTCTTTCTCCGGCGCGGGCTCGTCGTTGATGAGGTAGGGTTTGATCGCTCGATATTTGGCGAAGAACGCCTCCATATCAACGACCAGGTCTTTGATGACGCGGAATCCCCGGAGCGGTTCAACCGTGATGTGCTGGCCGAGATCCTTCACCAGCACCTTGCAGGCCAGCCGATTCCGCCCGTTGATGATCATCGCATCCGATCCGCAGATGCCGTGCGCGCACGACCGACGGAACGTCAGCGTCCCATCCTGATACCACTTGATGTATTCCAGTGCATCCAGGACGCGATCCACCGGCTCGACCTCAACCTCATACTCGGCCCAGTAGGGCGCTGCATCCTTCTCCGGCTGAAATCGTTTGACTCGGACATGCACTTTCATAAATCCCTCTCCTTCGCCTCCTGAGCAGCCGATCAGTACTTACGTTCCACCGGTTGGAATCGGGTGATCACGACCGGCTTGTATCTCAGTTCGAATTCCCGATCCGTGCGAAAGGCGAGCGTGTGTTTCAACCAGTTGGCGTCGTCCCGGCGAGGGAAATCTTCCCGCCAGTGGGCTCCCCGACTTTCTTGCCGGGCCAGGGCGCTCACGGTGGTCACTTCGGCCAGATCGAGGAGATAGCCCAGCTCAAGAGCCTCTTGCAGATCGGTGTTGAAGACCTTGCCCCGATCCTGGAGCCGAATCCGCTGATAGCGATCGCGCAGTTCTTTGAGCTGGACGAGCATGGCTTCGAGGGTCTCGCGGGTGCGGAAGACCGAGACCTTCTCCATCATTTCCGCCTGAAGCGTGGCGCGAATTCGGGCGACCGATTCCGATCCGTTGGCGGTGAGCAGCCGCGAGATCTCCTCTCGCGCGCGTTCTTCCGGTGACGGCGGCAAGGGCGGCCTCTCCGCCTGTCGGAGGTACTCGATCATGTCCCGGCCCGCGAGCTTGCCAAAAACGAGAATATCCACCAACGAATTCGTCCCCAGCCGATTGGCCCCATGCACCGATACGCATGCGCATTCCCCCGCCGCATAGAGACCTAAAACCGGCGTGTTGTTCTCATCGCGGATGACGCGCCCCCGCACATCGGTGGGAATACCGCCCATAGCGTAGTGAGCCGTCGGCTGCACCGGAATCGGTTCCCGCACCGGATCAATCCCCAGATAGGTCCTGACGAAATCCGAAATGTCGGGGAGCTTCTCCTCGATGACCTTCGCTCCCAGGTGGGTGAGATCGAGCAGCAGGTAATCTTTCCCATCAATTCCTCGACCTTCCCGAATTTCCTGATACATGCAACGGGAGATGATGTCGCGGGGAGCCAGGTCGAGCAGCGTCGGCGCATATCGCTCCATGAATCGTTCGCCCATCCGATTGCGCAGGATGCCCCCTTCGCCTCGCGCTCCTTCGGTGATGAGAATGCCCAGCTTGTAAATTCCCGTCGGGTGAAACTGGAAAAACTCCATGTCCTCCAGGGGAATGCCCCGACGAAAAGCGATGGCCACACCATCGCCGGTGAGCGCGCGGGCATTACTGGTGATCTTGTACATGCGCCCGAATCCACCTGTGGCCAGCAGCACCGCCGTGCTGTGAAAGACATGAATCTCTCCATCGGCCAGCGACAGCGCCACCGCTCCTCGACACACGTTGTCTTCCAGCAGGATGTCGAGCAGATGGAACTCGTTGAAGAACTGAACATTGTGTTTGACGCACTGCTGATAGAGCGTCTGCAAGATCATGTGGCCCGTTCGATCCGCAGCGTAACAGGAACGACGCACGGGCGCTTCGCCGAAATTCCGGGTGTGGCCTCCGAATCGGCGCTGAGCGATACGCCCGTCGGGCGTGCGATCGAAGGGCAATCCCCAATGTTCCAGTTCGTAGACGCAGGTGATGGCTTCCCGGCACATGATCTCGACGGCATCCTGATCGGCCAGATAGTCGCTCCCTTTGACCGTATCGAACATGTGCCACTCGGGGTGATCCTCTTCGAGGTTGCCCAATGCTGCGCCGATGCCCCCTTGAGCCGTCCCCGTGTGGGAACGAATCGGATAGAGCTTGCTGATGACGGCGACGGAGCGTCCCGCTTGTGAGACCTCCAGCGCCGCTCGCAGGCCGGCTCCTCCGGCTCCAACAATGACGGCATCATATCGGTGAGTTACAGCCATAGTTCTTTGTCCTCCCCCTCTACGACCGAGTGCTGGCCCTCGGCCAGCTTTTTATTTCCCGACGCTCCCACGGAGCGCAATGGTATTCGCTGGCCCGAATCACTGCCGATCCGTGCCCGCTTGTCCTCTCAACCTCTCAGGCGGAAGGAGGCTTCTCCTCGCTCACGGCCAACGGAGATCGCGAACGGTTCTTTTTCTCTCTCGTGCTCTCTCCCACCTTCAGGCGCTAGCCCTGGGGTTGAAACGTCAGAATAACCAGCGATCCCAGGACGAGAAAGATGAAGCCCACCACATAGAGGCAGGAGAGGGAAATCAGCCGCCAGTTCTTCGCTTGAACGTAATCGTCAATGACCGTTCGGAGTCCGTTCAATCCATGAAGCAGGGCCAGCCAGAGCATGACCAGATCGTAGGTTCGCCAGAACGGAGTCGCGTAGCGGGTCGCAACGAACTGATAATCAATGTTGTCAACACTGTTGAGGATGTGCATGATGACAAGATGTCCGAGGGCCAGTCCGATGAGGACAATCCCGGACACTCGCATGAAAAACCAGGCGTACAGCTCAAATCCTCCCGCCGGACGCTCTCGACCGAGATAATTCATGAGTGCACCTCCTCGCTAGCGCCCCAGGACGACCGGGCTCAGCATCAACAGCGACGCGGGTATCCAGAGAATCAAAAAGATGACAATTTCGACCCAGAACATCTGTCGCTGAAAGCGTGTGCCCAGAGGCCAGAAATCAACCACAATAATGCGAATGCCATTGAGCGCGTGATAAACCACAGCCCCTACCAGCAGAACTTCACCCACGCGAAAGACCGGGTGGCGATAAAGGGCCATGGCCGCGTTGTAGACGTCAGGTCCCCATCCGATCAAGGCCGTATCTACGATGTGAGCAAAAAGGAAGAGAAGAACCGCTAGCCCGGAGATCCGATGGAAGATCCACGACCACATCCCCTCATGCCCTTTGTACATACTGCGCTCTCCTCAGAATGATCAAGAGGCTAATTGTCCGGCTTCACTCCTGTGAAGTCAAGCGGCTCCCGATGCCGACTTTTTCTGCCGGTGCGAGTGGAGAAATGCAATCGAGCCGGATTCGGGAAGATCCCGAGATGAACGGAGGGTCAGGCGCCCTCACATCCCGGAAGGCAATCAGGCGACAACAAACAGCCGAAGGACCGTCCGAACGCAATCCCGGGAAAGAGCATCCCTGCACACTCTCTCGAGATAAGGTGGCACACACCGCTGGAGGAAGATCATGTCACCCTCACCCTGAATGTGATATGGAAGCCTGCTTTTTCATGGACATCGGGTGAGTGGGAGGATCTCACGGTTTTCGCTCCCGTCGTGCGACATAAGTCAGCGGCCCTGAGCGAGCACTTCACCGTAAAGAGCCTCGATGCGGGCGATGACCGATTCTCGTTCAAAATGCAGCCGAACGATTTCCCGACCGGTTTGTCCATAACGGGCTCGCCGTTCGGCATCGGCCATGAGTTCAAGGATTGCCGCAGCCAGGCCAGGAATGTCGCCGACAGCAACGAGGCGTCCGGCTTCGCCCCGGCTCAGAATCTCCGCCGGACCACCGGTCCGATAGGCGATAGTCGCAATCCCGGCAGCCATCGCTTGAAGGAGCACAAGCGAAAAAGCTTCCGCGTGCGAGGGCACGACCACCAGATCCGTCACCGCCCATACATCTCGAAGGTCGGGCTGATAGCCGAGAAACCGCACGCGGTCTTCGAGTCCAAGACGCCGGACCAGCTCACGCAATTTCTTCTCATAGCGATTGTCCGGATGAGGATCATCGCCCACCAGGAGAAATTCACCGTCCTCCGAATGGCCGGCCACGATCTCGGCAGCCCGAATCACATCCTCCTGTCCTTTAGCGGGAGATAACTGACCAATCGTGGCGATGACCAAACCGCGCCGAAGACCCAGTCGCGCACGAGCCGCTGCCCGGTCCGGTAGCACCGCGAAGTCTTCCAGGCGCACCCAGTTGGGAATCGTCACAACCTGTCCGGGATCGAGACCTGCTCCTGTGATGAGTCCCCACCGCACCGATTCCGAAACGGCGATCACACGGGCGACGCGCCCCCAGGCGCGGCGATAGAAAAAATTCCTCCTGAGCGGCAGATAGTGATGCCGGGTGAGAACCACTCTGACACAACCCGCCAGCGAGGCCGCCAGAATGCTCGGAAGATAATCGCGCCCCAGATGCGCATGAAGGATTTCGATCCGGTGCTCTCGAATGAGACGAGCCAGACGAGTTGCCGAAAGCACATCGAGGGAGTTCCTCAACGGAACGTGATGAATGGCGACGCGCGACGATGCCGCCTTTTCCTCCAGAGGACTCTGCGGCCGCACGGCCAGATGCACCTCGTGGCCCCGTTCGTCCAGAGCCCGGACCAGATCGGCAAGATGAGCTTCCCCGCCGCCGAACGTCATGGCCGATGACACTTGAAGAATCCTCATCTTCCATCCCCCGACACCGACCCCTTCCTATCTCCGCCGAAAATCCCTGGGAGCGCAGGCAGCGTGCCTGCCAAACGAGCACGCTGGAAGCGTGCGCTTCCAGATCTTCATCGTGCGGGCGCAAGCACATGGGTGATTCCCTTGAAAATCATCTCCCAACGGATGAAAGGTTCCAACGGATCACACATCGGTTGGCCCTTTTCATCCGCTGGCAAACGCATTTTCTTCGTGGCGCGCGATAGCACATGGGCGATCCCTGAAAAATGATCCCTCGATCGCCCAGACAACACGCCCCTTCTCGGCCAGACCAAGAAGTAACAGCCGTTTCCTCAATCGTCAATCCATCGAGGAATCGCATTCGACAATCTGACTTTGCCCCGGATCAATGGCTGCCAGACTCACAAACGCCTCACCTACAGCGGTCAGTTCCGCTGTTGATTGTGACGACACCGTTGGTGCTTTCTCCAGAAAGACCTGTTGCCGTTGGCCCCCCATCGGGCTGGCTCCACACGATGAGCCATTGGGTCACTTCCCCTGGCGATGGCCTCATCGTTCTCATCCCTTCATTAACCGCGGGAAAAAGATCGCCTCCTCGTTGGTGAACCTACCGACGGGGGGCCGTGTTCATCATCCCGAAGGCTCGAACCCGATCTTCTCGCGAATGGCTTCCGGCAGGCCCTGCAGAATCTGCTCGTGGCGAAGCAGAATCGCCTTAATAGCCGCCAACTCCTCCTCGATCCGTCTGAATCGTTCATCCGTTTGACGTCGGAGCTGCGCGAGTTCTCGATCCGTCTCCGACAGCCGCTCCAGGAACGCCGTCTGTTGTTGCATCAAGGCCGTCTGTTGCTGCATGAGTGCCGCTTGACTCTCGACAAGCAATGCCATCGCTTCTTCCAGGTGATTGGTCCGCCCCGCCTTTTTCCCGGCCATTAGCTCCTCCGGTTAGGTTCGCCCTCATTGTACCACGTCCCCGGTAAAGAGGGGCAGGCCAGGAGCCGGCGTGGTCACGATCGGGAGGTCATTGAAGGGGGGCTCATCGGCTCTGGCGGCACGAACCGCGCGGCGCAGAACCGGGAGCCACCAACAGGGGTTCAAAGCCAGCGCAATCGCTCTCCAGCTTGGTAAGGGACTTGTAGACGATCTTGGTGCGGGTGAGTCAAAGCCAGTGCAATCGCTCTCCAGTTCGTCGCCTAAAAATCAACCGCGCAGGTCGAAAAAAATTCGAGGGCGTGGCCCCGTTGGCGCCGAAATTGCACATTACTCAATGGAGGCAAGGTGGTGGCGAAGCCGTTGGTCAGCAAGACCAATGCCACCGATGGGAAAACTTGGCGGCCGGTCGGCTTCGACCGGCGCTATAGACCCGAAGCAGGTCAGAAATTTCAGATAGAAGGCAAGAGACAATGCACGTGATCAAAACGACGATGAGAAAGCCGTGGCGACCGGTCATCGTGGCGCCGGTCGCGTTTACTCTCATGGTGAGTGCTACGCTGTTGACCCCGACAGAGATGTTTGCCAACACGTCCACTGACTTCCCCGATGCTACCTTCACCAATGCCTATGATATCACTCAGGCGGCGATATCGTTGGTCTGACGGAAATAGGAGCAAAGCAGTATGACGAGTTTTTCCTCTTGGGGGTGCGGCAAGCTTCGGCTGATGAGGAGGAATCTGATCATGAAACGCTGGCGTCTCTTACTACGAACTGACCTCCATCCGGGCCAGTTGCATCGTTGGCTTTCGCCGGACAAGGACAATTCTGCAACTTCAGGCCGGAAACGGCGGTCCTCGATTGTCTTCAGATTTTTTCATTTTTCAGCGGCCTTCAACGGCCTCCTGGCCGTATTGCTTGCTGGTGTTATCTTGATGCCGGCTGTTCCGCCCCCTCCAATCTCCAAGCCGCTGAAGGGAGGGTCAACATCGGTGGTGACGGCAACAGTCATTGATTTCGAGGATCTACCCGTCGGGACATTTGTCACGAGCCAGTATCGGTCGCGAGGAGTAACATTTGCCGCCGGGACCATCCTCGAACCCAGTCGAGGGACACGTTCGGGGAAACAAGCCTTGGGGAACGTATGGCTCAATTCTGAATCCCTCGAATCCATCACTCAAGGATCCCCGCCATTACAGAGCTTTTTTGGTCTGCCGCAGAGCCGGGTGAAAGTGTATGTGGGTTTAGACTCCTCGACCTCGGACGCGACCGTCACCCTGAAAGCCTTTGATACAGCCAACCGACTGCTTCAAAGCACCAATGTTACCATCGGGGGACCGAGCGCGGTAACTATACCGCTTGAGATCAGAAGATCCGGCAGTGACATAAAATCGTGCGAAGTGGATTTCAACGGTCAATTTGGCTACATTGATGATCTCGAGTTCGAAGGAACCGCGCGTGACCAACAGCCTCCCGTCGTATCCATTAGTTCACCAGTCAACGACTCGCGCGTGACGTCGGCATTGGTGACACTTCAAGGAGCGATCCGGGAGGACATAGACCTGAAAGATGTGAGAGTGATCATTGCGGGTCCGGGTGGCAGTTCTCGAGAGTTTCCTATCCTTGACACTCTCGTTCGGGGAACAGCACCTCAGTTCACCATTGGGCCCAATCTTGTTGGCAAGCTTTTTGAAGGGTCGAACAAGATAACTGTGCGAGCGACCGACTTTTCAGATAACATGGGTGAGGCGAGTGTCTTCGTTCAACTCCAGCGCCCTGATTTGTTCGGCATGGCCATTGAGGTCACGCAAGCAATTCAGGACCTCAACAACAGTGTTCCGCTCGTTGCCGGCAAATCTACTTACGTGCGGTTCCACGTGCGGGCCACGGGACCTTCCGATGTGCCCAGTGTATCGGCTACCTTGATCGGTTATCGTGGGAGCACAAAACTCGGCGAGTTGTCCTCGCTCAATCCATCCAGTCAGATTACAGTTAAGAGGGCGCCCGATAGAGGACAGATCAACGACAGCTTTCTTTTCGGCTTGCCGAATTCGTGGACAACAGACGGTTGGCTCACACTTCATGCCTGGATTGATCCTGGGAACGCGGTGGAGGAATCGGACGAGACGAACAACCGGCTTTCGGTCACGGTCTTGTTCAGTCCCGTGCCGCCGTTGCGATTAAAGGTTTATGGTGTGCAGTATTCCCACGAGGGCAGAACCGTTGAGCCCAACTATGTTGATCTCGACAATTTGGCCTCATGGCTTGTGCGTGCTTATCCTATTCCTGACCTCTACATGGGATATGCTCGTGTGCGCTTCTCCTTCATACCCAGTTGCACCACGCTCAATGGATGGCTGTGGGTTACTCGTGGCCTTGACGTGCTGTTTGGGGGAGAGGATTCGAGGACCCGTTACTACGGAATGGTCCGCGACGACGGAGGGTTCATGCGGGGCTGCGCCGCAGGTATCCCCGGAATTGTTGCGTCAGGTCCTACGGGCGCGACCATGTATGCTTGGGATACGGATGGTTCTTACGGCGATTGGTACGGCGGCCATGAGTTGGGGCATACTCTCGGTCGTGAGCACGCCAATTTCTGCGGGGCCACTGGTGGCGGTCCCTATCCCTATCCTGAAGGCAGAATCAGCTCAGCCGACAACGCTTTCTATGGCTTCGATTCGCAGTTCAGACGAATCTATCCCCCAACCTGGCGTGATGTCATGACTTACTGCAACAACCAGTGGATTTCAGATTTCACCTACAGGGGCATTCGTAATAAGCTCCTCGATGATTACTCATCGCTTGCGACGACGACAAGTCAGCCTCAGCGTCGTAACCTGATCATGATCGAAGGCCGGGTCAATCTTGACAGGCCCAGCGCGACGCTGGGAAGGATTTATGTGTTGCGGGAGCGCCCGCAGCCTCCGCTGCCTCTGCCAGGCGATTACTCGATTCTCTTCATGGACCGGAGCGGCAATCTGCTCATGGAGTTCCCCTTTAGTCCAATCCCTGATGTGATCGAATCGCATCTGCCAAGCCAGTTGAGTTTCGATCAGGTGGTTGAACCGCCGCCCGATCCAATGGCGACTATCTTTGAGATCTTGCCCTTTGATGAGCGGGTCGCCCGAATAGCCGTCTCGTATAAGGGTGTAGAACTGGTCTCGCGCTCGGTCAGTGCCAATCCGCCCGAGGTGAAGATCCTCTCTCCCAATGGTGGCGAGGTGCTGCAAGAGTCCGCTACTGTAGCTTGGACTATGAGCGACAAAGACGGCGACCCGCTGACAGGATCGTTGCTCTACAGTGCCGATGCGGGGACCACCTGGATCACCGTTGCTGCCGCGATTGAGGGCTTAAGTCATGAAGTGGACTTGACTGGTCTTCCAGGCGGAGACCACTCGCTCTTCCGTATCCTTGTGAGCGATGGCGTCAATACCGCCGAAGATACATCGGATAATACGTTCCGGGTTCCGAATAAGAGACCGACCGTTAAGATCGTCAATCCGATCGAGGGAGCGTTCTTCAACCCCGGTCAGATGGTGAGATTTCAAGCCAACGGGCAAGACCTAGAAGATGAACGTTTAGACGATGAAGCCTTCTCCTGGAGTTCGAGTCTTCAGGGGGCGCTCGGGAAAGGCCGTGTCTTGGAAGCAGCCAACCTGAAGGTTGGCAAGCACGCCATTACCGTTGAGGTTCGGGACAAGAGCGGTAACGTTGGTGCTGATCATATCAACATCGAGGTCACTCCAACGGTTCCCGTCAACGATAGGTGCGACTTTGCCAGGCCGATTGAGGGAACGAGCTTCACCGAAGATCTCGACACGACAGGCGCCACCTCTGGCCCCGAAGATCCCGTGCATAGTTGCACGAACAGGCGGGACAATAATTCGGTTTGGTACAGTTTCACGCCGACCCGAGATGGGACCGTGACGCTGAGGACCTCTGATGGCACGTTTCGGGCCGTCATTTCCGTCTACACAGGCGCTTGCACGAGCCTGACGGAAGTAGCTTGTTTTGCCTCTCGTTCGACAACCGCACGCCTCATTTTCGGAGTAAAAGCGGGTATAACCTATTTAATCCAGGTGACCAGTTCAACACCGGGTGGAGGACAGCTTCAATTAAGCTTCAGCTTCCGCTAGTCTTTGGGAGGATCCTGATACCAATTGCCTTTTGAAAAACCCTCATGAATTGCGGATAACTGGTCACGATGTCAGAACTTATAAACCCGAAATCCGCCCGTCCACAACCCGCAATTGGTATGAGGATCTTGTCGCCTCTCTCCCAAAACCCATTTGCCCATCAGGGACGACGGAAGGCATGATGGCCTTTTAGGAGATTCGGCAGAATGTCCTCTACGCCTCCCATCACTTGCGGTGAGGGCAAGTGCTGGCGAGAGCAGAGGTTATACCAATTGCCTAATGAAAGGCCATATCTTCTCAGAAAAGGCTGGTGACAGCCTCCTGTATCCAAGCTCACCCGGCCAGACTTTTGACCCGCTCCGGATCGGCGGCCCATCGGTGCCGTTCCTGCTCAATGGCGGCTTTCTTCCGCTCCAGATCGTCGTACACTCGGCCTTCCACGCGAGCAGCAGAATTGCTCGATGACTCGTTCGACCGGGTTGAGTTCGGGTGAGTAGGCCGGTTGCTCAATCATCTTCACCCCCACGGCCTTGACCTTTTGCGCCCGATGGCTGGGGGCTCGGTCCCAGACCATCACCTCCACCCCGTGCGCTTCCCATCTCTGCACCACCCCGACCAGCGAGTCCTGCTTCATATCTGGCGTTCACGCCCAATACAACCGGCCATCCAAGCCGTTATGGCCAGGTGCAAATAGGCCCATCGGGAGGTCCGCTCCACCACCTGGCGCACCTTCACCCCTCTGGCAACCCCCACGCGCCGAATCTGGCTGATCCGTCTCAGCCGCATTTCATCACCCCGAAACAGAGCCAAGCGGTGGCTCAACCCGACCGCCTTCACCTGGGCCGCCAAGCCCCCTTTTTCCAGACCTCCTGCACCGGAGCCGAAGCTTGAGTCGCCATCGGTCGCAGCACCTTTTTATCCCAAGGCGGGCAAAGACCCCTTCATCCCCCAATAACTGTAGGTCACATCAAACGTCTGCTTCACCCACATCACGGCTTCCCTCTGGGCCGCCAACATCCCCTGGCTGGCCTGTTCTCTCCAGCGTCGCCTTCGGCTCCGGCGTCAACCTCGATTTCCCGCCTCCATGAGCCCCCGTGACGGTGCTCCCGCACTCCCTTCACCTCTGCCTGCCGATACCACGTTCCCCCACTCCCGCACCGTGCCAAAGTGGACCCCGACGATCTCGGCCACCTCCTTCACCAGACGCCCTTGACGCAATAGCCACAGCGCCTGCAGCCGCTTCCGGTCTTGATCGTCCTTCTCTTGTTTGTACAGCGTGTAGAGCGTGGCTTGATCTTCTTACCGCGGGATCGCCATTCGTCGTCCTCTCATATCGGCCTCCTCCTTGCCGGTGATTGCTCGTCTACTCCATCACTGGGTCTTTAAAACGGCAATGGGTATAAGGGAGCGGGGACGACACTCCTCACCAGCGAGTGAGCGGAGGATGGTCACGTGTTGTCCAGGCTCAGAAATCGTGTAGCAGCTTGGCTTTGTTTCGGCTGCCTGAGGCTTCACTTTTTAAGGTGCAAAGGTCGAGTAATCACGATGCATCGGGGGAAGATGGTGCGGATGGGGATACGTTGCCGGTAGGTTCAACCGCCGGCAATAAGCTCTCCTCTTCTTCGATGCTCTCGGATTCGGTGGTCAGAGAGCGTGAAGCGGAAACGCCTTCGGCCCGAGCGATACGCGGCGCGTGCCGCAGTCGCCGTTGCCATTGCGCAGAGAGCCCACCGGTGAGAAGCTCAACGTCATGGGGTGGAGGGTGAAGGGCCGGGCTGGCTGTCCCGCGTTGTTGAATGGCTTTGCGATAGGCAGCATTGGCGGCTTCCAGATCGCCCTTCATGTAGAGCACGCGCCCCAGATCGTTGTACGCTTCGGCAAAAATGCCCTGCCGCTGCTCGATGGCGATTTTGAACTCCTCGATGGCCGAGGCCAGCTCGCCGCGACGGGCATGAAGGCGACCTTTCTGATAGTGTGCTTCGGGAAAGAATCCCCGGCTCTGGCGAATGGCCTGAATCATCTGCTCAATCGCGGCGTCGAGCTGTCCTTTGCGGGCCAGCAGCAATCCCGCTTCATAGTGAGCGTCGGGATAGCCGCCGGGTTGAGCCGCACAGGCAGCGCGGAGGACCGAGATCGCTTGATCGAGGTCGCCATGAGCGGCCAGGGCGCGGCCGAGCCAGTATTGCGCTTCGGGATAGTGACTTTGCTGCTCCAGAGCCGTGGTGAATTCGGTGATGGCACCAACGTAGTCGTTCTTTTCGTAGAGCGTTCGTCCCAGTTCAAAATGAGCTTCGGGATAGATGCCCGCCCGTTGATCAATGGCTGTACGAAAGGCCTGGATGGCCGCTTCAAACTGGCCCTGACGCGAGGAGACCACGCCCAGATAATAATGCGCCTCGGGGTCAACCGGTTGAAGAGCGATGACCTGGCGGAACGCTGCTTCGGCCTGTGCCAGATCCCCGGCATCGAGCAAAGCCAAGCCGAGATTGAGATAGGCGTGGGGATCGGTCCCGTGACTCTGATCGGCGGCGCGGCGGTACATCTCAATGGCCGTCGTCAGATCCCCTTTGCGAATGTAAGCGTTGCCGAGATTGCGAAGGGCTTCGGGGAAGATGCCACCGCTGTCTTCGATCGCTTTTTGATAGGCGGCGATCGCATCGTCGAAAAGCCCCTTGGTGTAGAGAGCATTCCCCAGATTGTAATAGGCCAGCGGAAACGTCTCGCACTGAGCGATGGCCTGACGAAAGGCATCGAGAGCCTGATCCACCTCGCCCAGATCCGCCAGCACAATGCCCAGACGACACCAGGCGTGGGGAAAGATGTTTTTCTGCGTCTCGATGGCTCGGCGAAAGGCGGCCACAGCTTCGCTCAGCTCGCCCTTCTCATAATGAGCCACGCCGAGTTGATAGTAGGCATCGCTGAAATCGTTCCGCTCTTCGATAGCCTTTGTATAGGCTGCGATAGCTTGTGCCAAATCGCCGCGCGCGAAGTGTGCGTTCCCCAGATCGTAAAACGCTTCGGGGTACACCTCGCCGGCGTAGCGAATGGCTGCGGTGAAGGCGGCGATGGCTCCTTCCAGGTCTCCTCCGTCGGCCAGGGCCAGTCCGAGATCGTGATGGGCTCGAGCGAAATCTTCTTTCAGCCGGATAGCCTCTTGAAATTCTTTGACGGCCTCCGTCACGTTCCCATCCAGATAGAGCGCTACGCCCAGAGCGTGATGAGCCTTGGCGAAGTGAGGGTTGAACGTCAGAGCCTGGCGGTAGGCCGCGATCGCTTCTTCCAGCTTACCCACGCGGGTCAGGGCGCGACCGAGGTGATAATACGCGCCGGGAAATTCCGGGCATTGCTCAATGGCCAGATGAAATTCCTGGATTGCTTCGTTGACGTCGCCGGCGTCCAGAAGAGCGCGACCGAGATGATAATGCGCTTCGGGGAACTCGTAGCGCCAGGCGATGGCCTGACGAAACGAGGCGATGGCGTCGGGGAGGGCCTCCGGGCCTTTTCGCGCCAGAGCACGTCCGAGGTCGAGAGCCGCTTCGGGCCAGGGGTCGGGATGTTGCGCCAGCGCCGTGCGCAACGCGGCAACGGCATCATCAATGCGATCGTCGGCATAGTAGGCGGTCGCCAGATCACGATAGGCTTCGGGATAGTGGCCCGCCCGCTGCTCGATGGCGCGCTGGAAGGCGCGCACGGCCAGATGCAACTCGTCCGTCGAAAAATGAATGCGCCCGAGCAGATGATAGGCTTCGGGAAACTGATCCCCGCGTTGCTCGATGGCCGTGAGGAGCGTGCGCCGCGCTTCCTCCATCTGACCTTGTTCAAACAGCACGCGCGCGAGATTGAAATACGCATGGGGGAAGTGAGGATGGGCTGCGATGGCTTGACGGAAGGCCGTAGCGGCTTCGGCCAGTTCTCTCCGGGCATGAAGCACGCGCCCGAGGTTATAAAGCGCGCGGGCATGCGTTCCTCCCGACGATGCGATGGCCGCGCGGAAGGCGTCGGCGGCAGGCTCTAACTGACCCGCGCGAGCCAGCAGATGTCCCAGTTCGTAGTGAGCATCGGTCACCTCGTATCCTTGAGCGATCACGCGACGATACCGCTCGGCTGCTTCCTCGAGCTGGCCATCGGCGGCCAGAGCGCGAGCCAGCTCCAGTTCGGCTTCGGGGAACTTTCCCTGGCGTTGCTCCACGGCTTTGCGGAAGGCCTCAATCGCGCCGGTCGTGTCACCGCTGGTGATCAGCAATCGTCCCAGATCATAATACGCTTTGGGGAAGAAGGGATTCTGCTCGATGGCGCGACGACAGGCAACAAGGGCTTTTTCCAGTTCGCCCTTCTGTGCCAGAGCCAAAGCCAGATGATGATAGGCCGCCGGGAACGTGCCCTCCTGTTGACGGATGGCTGTCTCCAGCGCTTCGATGGCTCGATCGCTATCGCCCCGACGCAGGTAGGCGCGACCGAGATTAAAATAAGCGGCAGCGTTGTTGGGCTCGGCGGCGATACACTGGGTGAAGGCGGTGATCGCCTCATCAACCTGCCCGCGTGCCAGCAGCGCGCGTCCCAGTTCAAACTGCGCTTCGGGATATTCTCCTGCGCGTTGCTCGATGGCGGTGCGAAAAGATTCGATGGCTCCCTCCAGATCGCCCTTGCCCATGAGCAGCCAGCCGAGCTGGAAATGCACGGCGGGACTGTTTCCGCCCGATTGCTCGAGCGCTGTGCGATAAGCGGCGATGGCCTCATCAATCTCGCCTTTATGCGCCAGTGCCCATCCGAGGTTGAAATAAGCACGAGGGAAAACTCCGCCGCGTTGAGCGATGGCCTGACGAAAGGCGGCGATGGCCCGATCAATCTCGCCTTTGCTCAAGAGCGCCAGGCCAAGACTGTGGTACGCGCCCGGATGGTTGCCCGATTGCTGTTCGATGGCACGCTCATAAGCGGCGATAGCGCGATCGGTATCGCCGCGTCGGGACAGAGCCAGACCCAGGTGGTAATAGGCATCGGGATAATGCGGTTGTTGTTCGATGGCCGTCGTGAAGGCGGCGATCGCTTGATCAAGCTGGCCGGCATCGGCGAGTGATTTCCCCAGAAGGAGATAGGCCTTGGGGAATCGTCCATGCTGCTGCTTGATGGCCGTGCGCAGCGCGGCGATGGCGGCTTCCAGGTCACCTCGCTGATAGTGGGCCTGAGCTTGTTCGTAGTGCTGTTGCGCGATGTTGCCGTATGCGTCCATTGCTGCTGTCACGCCCGCGAGTCCCGCGCCGATTGGCCTGCCCCGCACCGGCAGGTTGTGTGATGGCCTGTGCTACACCGTAGCGCGAATGTTCGAGTCTCCGATGATGCTGAGCCGAGCCTGAGCCTCTCTCCAGGCCAGCGAAATTATACACGACGGCCCGTCCTCCCGTGAGAGTGATGGTGAGAGAGGCGCCCGGCAACGGCTTCAGGCGCACGATGTCGCTTCCGTTGAGAGTGAGAACGATAGCCGACGGCCCCAGGGTCACCCCCAGACGTCCGGCGAAAGCGTCGGTCAGGCGGCCCGTGAAGGGAACGAGATCGAGCGGTTCCTCCTTGCGCCCGCTCAGGCGGACGGCGCGAATGGTCAAGGAAGGGCGATCCGCCGGTCGCCCGTCCTCTGCGGCTCGTTCCACCTTGACCGCAACTCCGGAATCACCTATCCGAAAAGCTATCGTCGCGCGATCGTCAAGTGGCGTCAGCGCGAACTGAAACGAAACGGTTCCACCGTCAGGAAGCGATGCCAGAAGCGGACGACTGACAGGCGTCGTTCGGGCCAGCAACGTGATGGCATCCTGGCTGGCCGCCAGCATCTGGTGGGCATCGGCCACAGTCCAGACCTTGCGAGCGGCCTCGAGCCGCCCGAGACGAAGGAAATAGAGTAGACCGAGCGCGTGCTCCGCCTGTGGGAAGCGACCGCCACGACTCGTAATGGCCGCCTGCAATTCTCTCTCGGCCCCGTCGTAGTCGGCAACGGCAAGATCGGCCAGCACCGTTCCCAGTGCGGCTTGCGCCTGGGGATAGAATCCTCCGCGCAAGCGCAGTGCCGTGCGGAGTTCCGTCAGGGCTCCCGCCTCATCTCCCTGGCGATAGAGGGCCAGGCCGAGAGCATATCGAGCGGCAGGATAATTGCCACCGCGCTGAGCCACAGCCGTGCGCAGCACCTCAACGGCAGCCGGGAGATCACCGGCTTCAAGCAGGGTCAGACCCAGGTGCAAATAGGCTTCGGGGAAAAATCCCTTCTTCAGCGCCACGGCTCGCCGCAGTTCGCGCACGGCCAGCTCATACTGGCGGCGCAGCAGCAACACCTTTCCCACCTCCAGCACATCGTCGGCGGTATCGCCGGCCTGACGGATGACTGCGGAAAACGCTCGTTCGGCGTCCTCGGTTTTTCCCCGCTGCAGCAGGAGGCGACCCAGTGCCACCTGTGCCCGAAGGAGCGTCCCCTGACTGTGTTCGATGGCGGCGTGAAATTCCTTGAGCGCGCCGTCCTCATCGCCGCGTTCAGCGAGCAGCTCGCCCAAACCGAGGTGGGCTTCGGGTTGCGTCCCTCCGGTTTGCTCCAGCGCCAGCAGGAACTCGCTCTCTGCTCCGGCCAGCTCTCCCTGATCGAGATAGATCGTACCGAGCAGACAATGGGCCTTGGGTTGAGTGAAGGCGCTTTGCTGGATGACCGTACGCAGTTGGTGAACGGCTCCTTCCCGATTCCCTTCGTCGAAGAGCTTGAGGGCAGCGTCCACCGGGTCAACGAGAGATAGAGGAGGGGGATCAACGCGCACGACCGGAGGGGATGGCAGCGGAGGGATCATCCGATACCAGCGATAAAACCGATGAGCGGCAACGCCACCTCCGATCACCAGAGCGAGTGCGCCGAGCGACAGTGCGCCCGCCACGACCCGCCGATACGCCGGACGGGATAATCGAATCCGCCCCTGAGTGTGATCCGCACGGGCCACCGGTTCTGTTGGAGCGGCTCGCCGTTGCAGGCGTGTTTCCGGAGCCTGACCGGCGACTGTGGGAGTGCTCTCGACGGCCTGTGTCGGATGGGAGCCACTCAGCCGCACGGCATCCTCGAACTGACGCGCAAAATCCAGCGCGCTCGGCGGGCGCTCACCCGGATCCTTTCTCAGAGCGCGAAGCACAACGGTTTCGATCTCCGGGCTCAGATCAGGACGATACCGTCGCAACGGAGGCGGTTCAACACTCGCGTGCTTGAGCATCACCTCCAGGGGATCACCCTCAAACGGAGGATGACCGGTGAGCATCTCGTAAGCGATCACACCCAGACTGTAAATGTCCGACAGGGCCGTGGGACTTTTGGAATTGCACTGCTCGGGCGAAGCATACTCCGGCGTGCCGATGAAGAGATTGCGCGACGCGGGAAGTCGTCCGCGCTTCTGCTCATCGAGGACTTTGGCGATGCCGAAGTCGAGGACCTTGACATAGTCCCGTTCACCGGCGACGCGCTGAAGAATAATGTTGTCGGGTTTGAGGTCCCGATGGACAATCGAATGGGCGTGCGCATCGGCCAGAGCCGCGCAAATCTGGCTGAGAATCCAGGCCACTCGTGGGGGCGGAAGCGGACCTTCCTGCTGCATCAGTTCGGTGAGGGTTCGCCCCTCGATATACTCCATCAACAGATAGACGACATCGCCATCGCGCCCGCAGTCAATGATGTTGATGGCGTGGGGATGGGTGATGTAGGCGGCCGCGCGAGCTTCGTGAAGGAAGCGTTCGACAAAGCTGGGATAAGCGGCCAGGTCCTCCAGGAGCACCTTGATGGCGACGACCTTGTCCGTGACGATGTGACGGGCGCGATAGACGCGCCCCATGCCGCCCTGTCCGATTTTGGCTTCAATGCGGTATTTTCCGGCGATGGTCCGCCCGATCAGAGGGTCCTGCGCCACCTCCTTCATCATGGTCATCCCAGAGGATCCTGACGCGGAGCCTGCCTGTGCCCTGCCCGGCACGGTCGGCCAATGCGGAGAGTCTGTGCTACAACGGAACCGGGATATCGTTTCTGCTCCATCGCATGATGATGACCTGCCCGTTGCAAGATCACCGCCTCCCCTTTATCCTAGTACGCTCTATCTTATTTGCAATCCATGTTAAATGCAAACACTTTGTCGAGTGAAGGAGGCTCATCCATGAGATTTCGCCCAACACGTCGTCGTTTTCTTCTCACGGGTCTCACGGTGGCCGTTTCGCCGACCCTGTGGGGACGGTCGGACGGATTCGGCCAGCAAGGTTCACGGCGACCGGTCGCCATCTCCAGTGCGAATCGTGTCACAGCTCCCGATGGCACGGTCTATTACGGTGGTCTCCGAGCCACTCAGAAAGCCTACGAGTTAATGCGCGCGGGAAGTGATCCGCTCGATGCCGTGATCGCCGGTGTCAATCTCGTCGAAGATGATCCCAACGATATGTCCGTGGGCTATGGCGGGTTGCCCAATGAGGAAGGCGAGGTTGAACTGGATGCTCAAGTCATGCATGGGCCGACGGGCCGCTGCGGTGCCGTCGCCGCTCTGAAGTACATCAAAAACCCTTCCCTGGTCGCTCGATTGGTCATGGAGAAGACTGATCATGTGTTGCTGGTCGGTGAGGGGGCACTCCGCTTTGCTCTCGCCTACGGCTTCAAGAAAGAAAATCTGCTCACTGACCGGGCTCGCGAGATGTGGCTCCAGTGGCGCGCGCAGCGGAGCCAAATTGATCACTGGACCGACAACAAGATTTCCTCTCGAAGGGATTCATCGCCGACATCGGCTTATAGTTTTGACCGGGATCGGTATACGGGCTCCATCAGTTGTCTGGCCGTAGATGCAGCGGGCAATCTCGCCGGTGTGAGCACGACCAGTGGCCTCGCCTATAAGGTGCCGGGCCGCGTCGGAGATTTAGCCATCATCGGAGCCGGATTGTTCGTGGATAACGAGGTCGGTGCGGCGGGTTCCACCGGCTGGGGAGAGGACAATATCCGTGTGGCCGGCGCTCATACCATCGTCGAATGCCTCCGCCGGGGCATGTCGCCGACCGACGCCTGCCTGGAAGCCCTCAAGCGGGTGGCCAAACTCTACAACGGTAAGCCCGAACATCAACTGAAGTACTATGCCCTGACCAAAGACGGTCAGGTCGGAAGCGCCTCCATGTGGAAGGGAGAAGAATTCGCCATCACCGACAGTCAGGGGAGTCGAGTGGAGCCCGCTGCCTACCTCTTTGAGAAGCGACCCGGGTGAGCATCTCCCCAGAGTGAGAGTGCGATGAAAAAACGGGGAGCGCTCGCTTCTCGCGTGCTTGTGGTCGAAGGCAGAACAAGCAGGCCGGAAGCCCGCGCTCCCAGGGGTTTTTCACGAGCAGCCATTCATGGAGAACGGGCGGTTGCGGTGAGGATCATGAAAATCCTTTGGTATTTTGCGTGTTTCGCAGGCTCTTTTTGGAGCGGATAATGCGGATGAAGATTCTTCCAGCGAGTTTGATGATGGGGTTGCTGGCGGTATCACCGGTTCCGGTCTGGACGGCGAAAGTCGGTGCTGCTTCTGACGTCCTCTACGTCTCAGCCACCGATTCGACCTGTGGCGGACGGTCTCCTTGCTTCAGGACGATTCAAGCCGCCGTGGATGCGGCCCGCGACGACGACGAGATCCGCGTGGCGGCGGGGACCTACAGCGGACTTACCTCCGCGATGGTGGGGGGCAACACCTATACGCAGGTGGTGCTCATCATCAAGAGCGTGACCTTGCAAGGCGGCTACACGACGATGGATTGGGAGACGCCAGACCCGGCGATGAATCGCACGGTGATTGACGCCGAGCGCCGGGGACGCGGCATCTCGATTGTCGGCGATGGGACGCAGACGGTGACGGTGGCCGGATTCACCATCACCAATGGCGACTATACCGGACTGGGCAACCCGCCAGGCGTCGCCAACCAGGTCTGCGCGCGCACCGGCAGCGATTGTGGGGGCGGGGTGTTTGCCTATCGGGTGACCTTGAACCTGCGCGACTGCACGATCAGCAATAACATCGCCAGTCGCACGCGAAACTTCAGCGACGGTGGCGGGGTCTACCTGTGGCAGCTCAACACCGGCAGTCGAGTGGAAAACACGACTTTCATCGGCAATCAGGCGCAAGCCTTCGGTGGAGAAGGGGGCGGCATGAAGATTACTTTCGGTGGCAGCGTCGCCGTCGCAAACAGTCGCTTCGAGGGCAATCAGGCTGTCGGTAATGGAGGTGGAGTGTTTATCTTCCAGCCGCGCGGCCCGGTGTCCTTCGAGAACTCGACGTTCATCGGTAACATAGCTGGCGAGGATGGCGGAGCGCTGGAAGCTCGACTCACATTTGAAGGAACGGCTCTGAGCCTTAATCGAGTGATCATGCGGGAGAACCGGGCCAGAAGCCAGGGAGCCGCCATCAGCCTGATCAAGCAGGGGTCTGCCGACACGACGACCGTGGAGATGACCAACGTGGTGCTGGCGGCCCATACTGTGGATTCGTCAGGAAATTTCAACTCAGTGGTCAATGTCAGCGGCGGCTCAGGCGGAGACTTCGATCTGCGCCTGGCTCATCTGACGTGGGCCAACCATTCCACATTGGTGGCTCTTCGTGTAAGCGCCTCACTGGGCAAACGGGTCACGGCGACTCTGACCAACACCTTGATTGATTCGGCAGTTGCTGCCTATGTTGGCCACCAGCTCGATGGCGAGGTGCATCTCCGGCACACCCGCACGTTAACCTATCGCGTGGGACAATTGCATGCTGCCGAAGCCGGAAGGCCCATCTTCGAGGCCATCAATCCACTGCTTGGCAATCCCCGACTTGATGAGACCGCGCATCTGCAGCCGGGCTCAGCAGCGATTGATAGCGGAGCCGCATCCGGTGTGCGGGAGGACGTGGATGGCGATGCCCGACCCGTCGGCGCGGGCTTTGACATTGGAGCGGATGAGTTCACTCCGCCCTCTACACTGTCCCATCCGGGGAAGCCTCAGGCTCAACCGACAATCCAACGACCTCTGGATTCGCTCATTCATGCCCGTTTAGGATGCTTGCGCCCTTGCCCTCGAGAAGGAATACTCGGAGGGTAACCCGGTCTATCGAGAAGCTGGTCGTGCTCTCATGCGACAGAAGGAGTCCTCTCCTTGAACACCTTAGCATCAAAGTGGAGCCCCTTTACGTTTCGCGTGCACCGATCGGGGATTGCCAGCCCATGACATGACCCTCTGCCATACTTCAAAGCCAGAGCCATCCTGCGGTATCCCGTTTTCCTGCGAGCCACGGTCACACATTTCGGGAACGCCTGATGGCGGGACGGTTTGACGAGAGAGGGTAGCATGCAGGAACACCGATTGGAGGCAAACGCGCGAGAGCTTTCAGCGTTTCCGACAGACTTATACGCAAGAAGATGTGCGTCGTGACCTTCATTTGAATGGACTTGGCAATACGGCTTTGCTGGAAGAGGTTCGCAGTGTGATTGACGATGGCTGCCATGTTGTGGGGGAGGAAGAATCTGGGGATACTCGCTAGCTGCGCCGAGTGTGGGGTTCTACGGCGCCGGATATTTGAATGAAGATCTGGCCGAAGCCCTCTCACGCATGGTGAAGTGGCGGAATATCTTCGTGCATGAGGCGGTTGATCCCGAGCGATTATACGAGATCCTGAATCAGCTCGATGACCTCCGGCGATTTGCCGGGCAGATCCAACGCCTCTCCTCTGAGGGAACAGAGCATGACCGGCATCTCTCCCTGATGTGCGGGGGCCGCTCGCCCAGTACAGTCGTTGAGCCGTTAACCGATCCCAGACATGCAACGGTGAAAGGATTATCCTCAGCGAACATCTTGCCGTGAGCTGAGGGCCGAGTATAATTGGCTGCTCCGTCGGTTGTGGCTTGGGAGGGGCGTTTTGTGAAGGAGTACGATGACACAGATAACGATGACACGGACGACAGCACTTCTTCCTCCTCACGGAGGTGTTCTCATCAATCGCTTTTTGCCGGAGCCGGAACGTCGAGCGCAGCAACAACGTGCCCATACCCTCAAACGCCTCACGCTCGATCAGTGGAATGTCTCCGATGTGGAGATGATCGCCGTTGGCGCGTTCAGTCCGTTGGAGGGGTTCATGGGCCGGGACGATTACGAATCGGTGTTGGAGCGCGGGCGTCTTGCCAGTGGTCTCCCCTGGACGATCCCCATCACGCTGGCGGTCGGGCGGGAGGAGGCGGTTCGCCTCGATAGAGGAGAAGACGTTGCTCTGGCTGATGCCAGTGGGCGGATTCTCGCTCTGCTGCACCTGGAAGAAAAATACGCCGCGGACAAAACGCGCGAGGCGCTTCGCGTCTTCGGCACAACGGATCAAGCGCATCCGGGCGTTGCCCGGCTATTTCGCATCGGGGAGATTTACCTGGCGGGGAAGATCAGCCTGCTTGACCGACCGCCCCATCGCTATCAGAAATATCTGCTCGATCCCGCCGATGCGCGCCGACTCTTTCAGGAGAAAGGGTGGAAGCGCATCGTCGGCTTCCAGACGAGGAATCCGATCCATCGGGCTCACGAATACCTCCAGAAGTGCGCTCTGGAGATCGCCGATGGACTCTTCCTCCATCCGCTGGTGGGAGAAACCAAAAGCGATGATATTCCCACCGAGGTGCGGATGAGGTGTTACGAAGTGCTGCTGGAGCGCTACTATCCCCGTGATCGCGTGGTGCTGGCCATTTATCCGGCAGCGATGCGCTATGCCGGTCCCCGCGAAGCGATTTTTCACGCTCTCGTGCGCAAGAACTACGGGTGCACTCATTTTATCGTTGGACGCGATCACGCGGGGGTGGGCCGGTACTATGGCAGTTTCGATGCTCATCGCATCTTCGATGACTTCGATCCATCGGAGATCGGCATTACGCCTCTGTTTTTCGACAATGCGTTTTACTGCCGCCGCTGTGATGGCATGGCCACCAGTAAAACGTGCCCCCATGCCGAGAGCGATCGCCTGACGCTGTCAGGAACCGATGTGCGAAACCTGCTGCGTCAGGGGAAACCGCTGCCTCCCGAATTCACGCGGCCCGAGGTCGCGGAAGTTCTCGCTCAGGCGTTTCGAGGATGAGAGATGCGAGAGGAACGTTCTGACGAAGGATTTGCTCTGTGGTTCACCGGATTGCCGAGTTCGGGGAAGACGACTCTTTCTCGACAGGTCGAAGCCCTTCTTCGGGCCCGGGGATTGAAGGTCGAAGTTCTCGATGGTGACGAGGTGAGGGAGAACCTCAGTCCCACGCTCGGATTCACCAAGGAAGATCGGGACCTGCACATTCGGCGGATCGCCTATGTGGCCAAGCTGCTTGTGCGTAATGGCGTGATCGTGATCGTCGCGGCCATTTCGCCTTACCGGGCGGCGCGCGATCAGGCACGCGCCACCATTGGCCGATTCGTCGAGGTCTACGTTCACTGTCCCGTCGAGGTGTGCATCGAGCGCGATGTCAAGGGACTTTATCGAAAAGCACTGGCCGGTATGATTCCTCATTTCACCGGCATCTCCGATCCCTACGAAGAACCGCTCCAGCCGGAACTCATCATTCACAGCCATCAGGAGACGCCGGAAGAAAGCGCCCGGCGCGTGATCGCTCGGCTGGAAGAGTTGGGCTATCTGACACATCGGTCATCTGCCGGGTTCCGTTGAGGGAGCGCCGGATTTTCCGGCCTGCGCGGTCGGCAGGCAGGTCCGCGACGGTGCGCCACAGTTTCCGAGAGACGCGCCCATGACGACGCTGCTCCGCACGCTGACGTTGCGCGATGTGACGTTACTGGTGATCGGCTCGGTCATCGGGTCGGGAATTTTTCTCGTGCCGGGGACGGTGTTGCGGCAGGTTGAAGGCCACGTGGGATGGGCGTTACTGGCCTGGGTGGTGGCGGGCCTTCTGTCGCTTGTGGGAGCGTTGACGTATGGTGAGTTGAGCGCCCGGGACCCCAAGGCGGGAGGACTTTATGTCTTCCTTCGTGAAGCCTTCGGCCCGCTGCCCGCCTTCCTCTATGGCTGGACGTTGTTTTTCGCTATCGCCAGCGGTGCGGTGGCAACCCTGGCCGTGGCCTTCAGCGGATACGCGCATGAGATCTTTTCGTTCAGTCCCGCGCTCAGCAAAGCGGTCGCGTTAGCGATGATCGTCGTCCTCGCCGCCGTGAACGTTCGGGGGACTCGCTCGAGCGCCGATGTCCAGAACTGGACGACGGCGCTCAAGGTGGGAGCGCTCGTGCTCATGAGCGGAATCCTCTTCCGGTTCGGGTCAGGATGGGCCGAACTGAAGATGAACTTCTGGTCATCGTCTTCGTCGGTGTCGCTGGCCTCGGGCTTTGGATTAGCGATGATTGGCGTGCTCTGGGCCTATGAGGGATGGCAGTTTTGTACCTTCAGTGCCGGTGAAACGCATGATCCCCAGCGCACGTTCCCGCGGGCATTCCTCATCGGCTCGACGGCTTTGATCGCCATCTATGTCGTGGCCAATCTCGCCTATCTCGTCGCTCTCGGCCCGCTTCGGATGGCTCGTTCCCAGAGCATTGCCACCGATGCCGTGTCGGCCGTCATCGGTCCAACGGCTGCCGTCCTTGTCACGCTGGCCATCCTCGTTTCGATCTTCAGTGCCGCCAACAGCGTCATTCTCACGGCGTCTCGGGTCTTTTACGCCATGGCCCGGGATGGACTTTTCTTTCGTCGGCTGGCTGAAGTTCATCCCCGATTCCACACGCCCGCGGCCAGCGTCCTGGCCCTGTCCGGGTGGGCTGCCCTGCTGGCCCTGAGCGGAACGTTTGAGCAGTTGCTGACCTACGTCATCTTCTCGGGCTGGATTTTTTATGGCCTGGGAGCGGCCAGCCTGTTCATCTATCGCAAGCGGCGGTCTGACGCTTCCTGCCCGTATCGTGTACCGGGCTATCCCTGGACGCCGCTGATCTTCATCCTGGCCGCAGCCCTTCTGGTGGGAAACACGATTGCCACCCAACCGGTTCGTGCCGCCATGGGACTGGGCATCGTTTTCCTGGGAACCCCTGCCTATCTCCTGTGGCGACGACGCACAGCGCCCGTTTCGGCAGACGCCCCTTCCTCGTGATGGTCGCTGCGAGCAACGGATTCGCACCCTTTTCAATGAGCGATCAAGCGGACCTTTCATGATCGGTCGAGATCACGATGCGCACACTCGCTCATGATCCTGCGCCCCCCTCCGAGAATTTCTTCCACTGTCAGGCCCGGAAATCGTCCATGGGCTTATGCACGCCACGACGGAGGAACATGGGTTCGCCAACGGATAAAAAGTGCCAACGGATGGTTGATCCGTTGGAACCTTTCATCCGTTGGGAAATTATTTTCAAGGGAATCGCTCATGGGCGGATTGCCCACCACGAAGGATGAAAACCTGGGAGCGCCCGCTTCCAGCGGGCTTGGCCTTCAGCTCCACCGCGCATGCTGGAGGCGTGCGCTCCCAGGGTATCTTCAAGGGAGAGGACGCCTGCGGTGACCGCATGCTTGAGCCATCCTGTGCCGCAGTGATATTCTTGATGCTCGAGTCAACGTCATCACACACGCAGCGAGAGCAAGGACGATGACACGCCGGAAGCTGTGGCGAGCGACGAAAGCGATGGGGCTTGTTTTCCTGCTCGTCGGTGTGGTTCCCGCCGAGTCCTGGACGGTGCGAAATCTCAGTGTGAATCAGAACCTGAATGCCATCTCGTTTGGAAATAAAGAGCACGGCTGGATCGTGGGCGACCGGGGGCTCATCCTGCATACCTCAAACCGGGGTGCCTCGTGGGAAATCCAGACCTCTCATGTGCGGACCAACCTCAACGACGTGTTCTTCGTGAATAAACGACGGGGGTGGATCGTCGGCGATGCCGGAGTCATTCTGACGACGACCGATGGAGGAGCCCACTGGCTGTCGGTCAACAGCACGGTCGAAACCGATCTGTTCAGCACCTGGTTTGTCAACGACAAAAAGGGATGGATCGTGGGGGCGGATGGTCTCATCCTCTATACCGAGGATGGAGGGCGCCAGTGGATTCGTCAGATCACCGGAACGGACGAATATCTTTACCACCTCCATTTCCGCAATGACAAAAAGGGCTGGGTCGTCGGCTCCACCGGAACGATCCTCTATACCGACAATGGCGGGCGGAACTGGACGAAGCAATCGAGCGGAACTAAAGATGATCTTTTTCGCGTCTATTTCCGCAATGACAAGGAAGGATGGATCACCGGTGCACGCGGATTGATCCTGCATACGCGAGACGGAGGGAAAACCTGGACGCCGCAACCAAGCGGTGTGGATCATACCCTCTTGGGGATTGCTTTCAGCGACAAGAAGACGGGGTGGATCGTGGGGTGGAACGGAACCATCCTTCATACACGAGATCAGGGGAAGACGTGGGCGCTCGTTCCTTCTCCCACCCGCGAGCGCATCTATGCCCTCTATGTCACGGATGAAGGTGAGGGCATCGCCATTGGGCGAAACGGGCTCCTGTTGGTTTATAAGCGATGACTGAAACGGGAGACGCCAGCCGGACGGACTCCCATCAATCGGTGAAGGTGGGACGACGTAAAACCCATCGCCGTTAAAAAAATCAGCGAAGTTTCCAGCGTGCGGTGGCGGTGACGAGAATGGATGGCAGAGAAGTAGTGCAAGTGAATCCCGGTGGAATTCCCGATAATCCCTTCGGCGTGAGTTTGCCTGTTGATGCGACGCTCATTCCTTTCCTGATCCTCTTCCTGGCCACCGGCATTGCTTCGGCCATCGCCGAGAAAGTCATCGGTCGCATTTCGCTCGGGCCGAAGGGGCGATGGGATCGCTTCTCGTTGTTGCTTCTCAACCTCGTTCAAAGTAGCGGTTCGACGTTTCTCGTGGTGACGACTCTTTTCTGGTCGCCACAGTTTTGCCACGTCGTGGCCGGCGGGCTTGTCAATCTGCTCGGCATTGTGATTGCCTGGACTGGAATTCTCATCCGACTGCGAGCCAAGCGCGTGCTCGGTCGCTTTTTCACGGCCCGCGTGGCGATTCTTCCCGATCACCGCCTGGTCGAGGAGGGACCTTATCGTCTGATCCGTCATCCGGGGTACCTGGGCGCGCTGCTCATTTATCTCGGTCTCCCCCTCAGTGTCGGGCACTTCTGGGCTATTCTGTGGCTTTGGCTTCCGACGCTGGCAGCAATGATCTACCGTATCGTGGTGGAAGAGCGGGCGCTCATCGAAGGGTTGGGCGATGTCTATCGGCAGTATCAGGCCCGCACCGCTCGACTGATCCCTCATCTGTGGTGAGGCGCTCCTTCACGGGTGGAATCGTTACTCCATTGCCTTTTGAAAAACCCTCATGAATGCCCATAACTGGTTGCGAAATCGGAGCCTGTGAATCCGAAATCCGCTCCTCCGCGATCCGCCATCGGTATTGGAAAAACCATGCCCGCTGGAGGGAGAAGTCTCTCCCGCTCATCGGGAAAGATTCGTGCCGCTGACTAAAATGTTCGCCCGATGCCGAAGCGAAAGGCCGTTCGTCGCTCAAAGAAAATCTGGTTGGGGCCGATCTCCGTTTTGGCATTGGGGTTATAGGCGAAGATCAGGCGGATGGGGAGATTGATGACCGGCATCTGGAAGCGAAATTCAATGCCGGTCGAAGCGCGATAATCCTGAAGCCCGCGAAGTCCCGACCGCCCCTGTGAGAGGAGGACATTACTTTTGGTCTGACCGAGTCCCCGAATGAAGACGGGAGTGAATCCGTCGGGAACCTCCGAGGGCGTCTTCCCCTGTGACAGTTGAGCGATTCGCACTTCTTCGGGCGTGGCGAGGAATCCGTTGGGATTGATCAGGACCTGTTGTGCCGCCGCCAGAGTGGACAGCAGTGTATTGCCCAGGGGGATGACGCGCCGACTGGCCACGAACACGGGGTTGAGGAATTGTTCCAGCGGCTCGGCGATGATCAGTTGATCCTCGTAGCGTCGGAG
>DATLZR010000163.1 GCA_035573895.1 Blastocatellia bacterium
ATAAAGTCCCGCCTGCATCAACCAGGCTTGGTTCACCCAGGGTTCGCCATGACGGCTGAAACTGTATTCATCGCTTGTGGGTATGCGGTGCTCGGTGACAATGATTTCGCCCGTCTTCAGGTGCCACCAGAAATCGCTCGGATGAACCTGAAGTGTATTGATAATGGCAAAGACCCCTAAGGGCACGAGTGCTCCCCATACGGTATCAAGTGTCGGCCATTGACGTGGAAATGGTGTTGTCGTGTTGCCTGACATGGGCGGCATTGTAGTCAAGGTAGCGCAGAGTTTCCAGTCTGCCGAAATAGTGCAAACTTTCCAGTCGGCGAAAAAGAGCGCAAGCTGGAAAGCTTGCGCCACGCTAGAATCCCCTTCTGGCAGCAATGAAATTACTGCGATTGTCCGATTGTAACCAGCTTGTCCGCAGGTAAAATCCTTTTGCGTTAGCTGGGAGGTGTCTCGTGGACATGAGTGCAGGTGTTCGAAAAGCGGATCAGGGTCAGGGGCTCGCCGAATACTCGTTGATTCTCCTGCTCGTGAGTCTGTTTCTCATCGCCGCCCTTCGCGCCTTTGGTCTCTCGCTGCAATCTGTTTTTGAGGAATTCACCGAGCGTTTGCCATGAAGGAGCCTCCAGGCATGGCCTCTTCCGGTTTTAGCAAGCTGTTAACCGGCGAGGGACTTTTCACCCCGGAAACACGGATCGCGACGTCGTTTCACTCGTGCAACCGGGCTGGGCGTCAGAGGATTCCTCCTGGCATCGGCGCTTTCGCATCGGAGATTTGGGGTAAGGCTGCTAGCCTCAGCGGGACAAGGACATGAATGACCGCGCCCGCTCACACTCGGCTATGATGGGCTGAGGCGGGCTTTGGCTCATCTAACGGCACACCTTTTGCAACTATGACTGGCGATTTCGATCTTCCACCGGGAGTGGGAGGTCGAAAGCGCCGACGGCGACACTTGTGGGAGAATGGGGCTCGTGCAGAGAAGCGAAGTCATGAGGGCGAACGTCCGTGTGGTATCAAGCGCGAAATCATCGAGCTCTATCTAGGTGTTGACAAGAGGAGGCGCAGGCGACTGTGATAGAAGGAATTCAGGAAGCAATCGGGCGAAAATACGACGGCGGACATCACCCAATTACTCCCACCAACCGATTGAATCTTTGTTGCAGTAGCGTACCATAGGGTACGAAAGTCAATAAAAAGGAGGGTAGAACTATGCAAGCGATTCTTCGATTCCTGAAGAACGAGAAAGGTCAAGGCTTGGCAGAGTATGCCTTGATCCTCGTGCTCGTGAGCATTGTGGCTATTGTGACGCTGAGGGCTCTTGGGACGAGCATATCCTCAGTCCTTGGGTCCGTCGTCAACGAGATGAACCCGTAGACGGGCAGAAGAGTAGGTCGGTCTATCCGTCCGGCGCCAACGGATGCTCGGTTCGAGTTTTTGACTAACCATGTCAGGACCAAATTTGTGGGAGCCTCTTCCTCCTTTACCGCACCTGGGTCGTCTGCGATAGCCTCCCGGCGAGGGTGGCTATCGCAGAGCCTGGGATAGAGCGGTCGGAGGAAGCTCGCCACAATTTCTTGACGCCGGCGCGGGTTTGTCAGTCTGTACACAAGCTGCCTCGATAAGCGGGGCAGCGCGGGGAGGAGAAGAGGCGGTCGTGAGTCCTCATGCCTCGGATCCACCTCCCTGTTAAAGTGCGGAGCTTCGCCCCAACCGGATGGTCGCGATGCTTTCAACACCGGCAGCGCTCGCGCTGATTGTAATGGCTGCGGCGGGGGCCATCTGGGATGGGAAAGAGCGACGTATTCCAAATCGGCTCGTCGCGCTGATGATCGCTGCCGGCTTCAGCCTGAACGCTCTCGCCTATGGTTGGGAGGGAGTGTTCAGGAGTGGAGTGGGAATGTTCCTGGGAGCTGGGTTGCTCGTGATCTTTTACATTTTCGGGGGCGTCGAAGCGGGTGATGTGAAATTTTTGGCGGCTGTCGGAGCATTCGTGGGCAGCCTGAACGTTGTGGTTATTTTCATCCTCGCTTCGATCGTGGCGGCCGTGATGGCACTGATTGCGTTTGCGCGATCGCGGCGTCGGACGGGCTCGGTGACGATCCCTTACGGCATTGCCATCGCCGGCGCGACGATTTTGGTCGCCGGACTCAAAGTGGTTCGCTGAAGAGAAAATTCATGAGGCGTCATCTGAGAGAGAAATCGTTGGATGTCAGACCGGAAGGATATACGGTCTCGTTGGTCGCGGGTGCGCCCGGCGCGCTCATCCGAGGGAGGCATCCTCGGAGGGCGTCAGGGCAGACGCTCATTGAGATGGCGCTTCTCACGCCTTTTCTGGCATTGATTCTCGCGGCCATTCTTCATTTTGGCGCCGCCTTGAACGCGCATCACGTGATCACCAATGCTGCCCGTGAAGGTGCGCGCGCGGGGACTCAGGCCGATGGTGATGCCGCCCGGATGCGTCAGGTGATCACTACGGTCTGCCGCAACGCTAATCTGGATTTGTCCCGGTTGACGATTGATGTGGATCCCGGTACTCCGGGCAATCCCACGCGCGCGACCGTCACCTATCGTTACACGTCGCCATTGAATAGCTTTTTCCGAACGACCGGCCTGATCTTGCGGGCCGAGGCCGTGATGCGGAAGTGAGTGGTCTTCGATGCAAAAGAATGGATTGAAAAACAACGACCGTGACATAAGCAGCGCCGGGAGAAACTCTCTTGCGTGGCGACAACGGCGCGCGCCTCAGGGCCAGAGCATTCTCGAAATGGCGCTGATTGTCCCGATGGCGACGCTCCTGATCGTGGGGACAATTGAGTTCGGTCGTTTCTACATGATCCGTCAGGTCATCACCAATGCCGCTCGTGAGGGAGCGCGAATCCTCGTGCTGTCGAGCACGACGTCAGCCTCACAGGTAACCGATGTGGTGCGGCGTTACATTCAGAATGCGGGATTGAATCCGGACCTCGCGGCCATTGATATGACGGGATTGCGCTCCAGCACCGGAACGCCCTGCACCGTGAGGGTGAGCTATCCCTTCGAGTCGGTCGTTCTTCGAATGATTCGCATGACTTCGTCCTCGGTTAGGGTGCGGGCCATAAGCACAATGATGCATGAATGACGGCGTGCTCTTTGATCGAACGGGCCGGAGGGTGACGCGACCTCCGGTTGAGGGACTGGGGGGAGGGTCGGACCTATGAACAAAAAAGCCATCGTCGTTTTGGGACTTGCCTTGATCTTCGGGGTCTTCACGGCCATATCGGTCAATCGGATGCTGCGGCGCGGCACCAATGCTTTCGGAACACAGCCCGTGAAGAAAGTCGTCGTGGCCGCCGATAACATTGGCCTGGGGCTGCAGATCAAGCCCGAACAGGTGAGTGTGACCGAATGGCCGGAATCGCTCGTTCCGAAGACGAGTTTCGGCGACGTCGAAAAAGTTGTCGGACGCGTCACGGTGGGAGAGATCTATCGAGGCGAGCCGATTCTCCAGGAACGGCTGGCGCCGGAAGGCTCGGCGGCGGGCTTGTCGGCCCTCATTCCCGCCGGGATGCGGGCGATGACGGTGAAAGTCGATGAGGTCATCGGCGTAGCGGGATTCATCCACCCCGGAACTTATGTGGATGTCGTGGCGACGGTCGTGGAGGGTAGCGGACAGCAGTCGCTCTCCCGCGTGATCCTTCAGAATGTGAAAGTCCTGGCCAGCGGTACCCGCATGGAGGCGCAGAAAGAAGGTCAGCCGATCGAGGTGAAGACGGTGACGCTTCAGGTGACACCGGAGCAAGCCGAAGTGCTCGCTTTGGCCAGCAATGCCGGACGGCTTCAACTGGTGATGCGGAATATCACCGATAAGGAGACGGTAGCGACACGAGGAGCCGATACGGGCGTCTTATTCCAGGGCAAGCCCTTCCGGGCGCCGACGGCCGCCGCTCCGGCGGCTGCTGTTGAGAAGCCGAAAGCTGTCGCGAAGACGGAGGCCGCTCCACCGACGCCGCCCCCACCTCCGCCGAAGACCATCGAGATCATTCGTGGGGGTGAGAAATCCGCAATCAATTACCACTAGCCGATAGTCGGTCTGTCCACTCGATCGAGGCGGGTGGGTGCGCCGATCATCGGCTGGTGACAAACCTTATTCGAACGAGTGGCGACGACTATGGACAAGAAAGAAAGGAACACTTCGCGCAATTCCACTTCCCATCACCTCTCCACCCCATCGGAATCTTTAGTGAAGACGTCGGTGGCGAGGGTGTTCCATGCCGTTGTATCCGAGTTCTGTGAACGCGTTCGCCTGAGGCGATGGGGATTGATGGGGATTGTCCTGACCGTCATCGGCGTGTTGCCGTCACGAGCGGTCGCCGACCAGATCGGCTATCGCATCCGCTTTGCCGATGTGCGCAGCCAGCCGGCACAGGTCATGGTCTATCAGAGCCGGTCCGTGCTGCTGCACTTCGACGAGGCCCTGCAGCGGATCTCGATCTCCGAACCGAAGATTGCCGATGTGCTGGTTGTGCCGCCCTCTCAGGTCCTCATTAACGCCAAAGGGATCGGGACGTGCACTCTCGTCGTGTGGGGCGAAGGAGATGCCGAACGACCGGGCTTCCTGAGCATTACGGTTTCAGCCGATGTCGCGCCATTGATTCAGCAGGTGAAGACGCTCTTTCCCGGCGAACGGATTTCGATTGAGTCGCTGGAGAATCGGGTGATTCTCTCGGGCTCGGTCTCCTCCGCTCGCGTGGCCGAAGCGGTGGCACAAATTTTCGACGGAACGGGGTTGAAGGTAGTGAATCTCTTGAGGCCGGCGCCGACGTCAACCAAACAGGTCTTGCTCGAAGTTCGGGTCGCCGAAGTGAACAAACGGGCGTTGCAGGAGCTGGGGGCGAACTATTCCCTGCGACAAGGAAACATCCCCTTTTTCATCGGCCACAATACGTTTGCCACACCCTTCGGCACTCTCCTGGAGGGAGCGGCGAATATGTCGCTCTCGGATCTGGTGAATATCTCGCTCTTCCGGCGGACGAATTCAGGAGGGGCGTTTGAAGGTGCTCTCATCCGCGCACTCCAATCGCGCAACGCCATTCGCACGCTGGCCGAACCCAACATCATCGCCCTCAACGGCCAGAAGGCGAGTTTTTTGGCCGGCGGCGAATTCCCTTATCCGGTTCCCCAGCCCTCGCAGGGAGGCGTCATCATCACCATCGCCTGGCGCGAGTTCGGCGTGCGACTGAATTTCACGCCGACCATCACCGAGGACGATCATATCCGGTTAGAACTGGAGCCGGAGGTGAGCGCCCTTGATTTCAGTACCGGCATCACGCTGGCCGGAACACGGATTCCGGGACTCATCAACCGCAAGGCCAAAACGACACTCGAACTCGACGATGGGCAGAGCTTCGCACTGGCCGGATTGCTGTCAAACGACGTGACCCGACTCAGTGCTCCCATTCCCGGACTGTCGTTCTTGCCGATCATCGGCTACATGTTCCGCAGTCAACGCTACATCAATAACGAGACGGAGTTGGTATTTATCTGCACGGCGCGAATTGTGAAACCGGTGACGCCTGATAAGCTCCCGCCGCTGCCCGGTCAGGGAGCGTTCGCTCCGTCGGGGCTCGAAGGAAACTTCGGTCACGTTGTTCCGGCGGTGAGGAAGGAAGAGAAGAAGAAATGAGACAGCTCACGCGGTAAAGGACGGGATGAACCACAGGAAGGAAGAGGTCACAGCACAGACAACACGGAGGCCGAAGCCACGACCGACCGTCATCACAACGGCGGCCGATCTCCGGCATCGGACGGGGGCTGCTCTGAGTCGGCGGTCACATCTCTTGCGCACCGCCAAGGAGGGGTCCGGGCAGCGGTTGACTCATCTTAAACGCATGGTAGAATAAGGCCACCCACGTTTTCAGAAAGGAGGGGGGAAAGACGATGGAGATGGCAGGGGCACCGGACAGAAAAGACAGCCGATGGCCACAGTCCATCGCCGATCGTCGTTCCCTGATGTGACGCTATGGCGGGACCCTTATCAGTCATCCTGGTTGGTCGTGATGCCCGGCTCCGGGGCGACACGCGCGGGCATCTGACGGCCACTGGCAAAGTTCAGGTGGTGGCCGAAACCTCCGACTATTCGCGCAGTCTGGAACTGATCGAACAACTCAATCCCCACGCCGTCGTCGTGCTGCTCGACGGCGAAGAGGAACCGGGATTCGAATTCATCCGCCGCGTGGGAGCCGAGCATCGAGATATTGCGGTCGTCTGTAGCGGTCTCAATTGCAGCAACGATGTCATCATCCGAGCCTTCCGTTGCGGAGCGCGGGAATTTCTCGTTCAGCCGCTCACGCCCAACGAGGTGAAAGAGGTCATCGAGCGACTGGAAGAGTTGACGACAACGCTGGAGGGCGAGCGAAAATCCCTGGGGACGGTCATCGCCGTCTACAGCAGCAAGGGCGGAGCTGGAACGACGACCGTTGCCGTCAATCTGGCAGCGGAGCTGGCCCGACAGACAGCCCGACAAACGGTCATCGTAGACCTCAATCTGCAGCACGGAAACATCCCGATTTTCTTCGGCATTCAACCGACCTATTCCATTACGGATGTGGCGCGAAACGAAGCCCGGCTCGATATTCAGTTGCTGCGAACGTTCCTCACCAAGATCAGCGACAATCTTTACTGCCTGGCCGCGCCGCTCAAGCCCGAAGAGGCCGACGATGTGTTCCCCAACCATCTGGAGGCGGCGCTGGGATTGTTGCGCACTCAGTTCTCTTACATCGTGGTGGATACTCAAAGCGTGCTCGATCCCAACACGGTGACGGCTCTGGACGTCTCTGACATCATCTGTGTCGTAACCCAGTTGGATCTGGCGTCCGTCTATAACGCTAAGCGGACGCTGGAGACATTCGAACGCATGGGCTACGGCGGCGAGAAAGTTAAGGTCATCATCAATCGCTACAACAAGGCGAGCGATTTGCCGCTGGAGAAGGTCGCCGAGGTCCTGGGCCATCGCGTTGATCTGACGCTGGCCGACGATATACGGTCGGCCCGCGAATCGTTGAATCTTGGCAAACCGGTTGTCCTTTCCCAACCCAAATCGCCGCTGGTGAGGCAATTCAGCGATCTCGCGGAGGTCATTCTCGGTCGCAAAGAGCAAGACGAAGCGAAACAAGCGAAGGGACTCTTGTCACTGCTCGGTAAAGGGAGAGGCAAGTCATGAGCCTGCTGAGGAATCGAATCGGTGGAACGAGCAACGGATCGGCTGAGGAGCTGGACGGGCTTTCCTCGCCCGATGGAAAGCCCGTCGAAGCTCTTCGACCGGGGAGCAAGGAACCGCTGACATTCGCCCGGTTGGCCGGAGCGCGGCGGGATACCTATCAGGAACTGAAGTCGAAGATTCACCGTGATCTCATCAGCAAGCTCGACCTGGCGCGGTTGGATAAGATCGAACCGGCGCTTCTGCAGGCGCAGATCTCACGTATTGTGGAAGAAATGCTGGAGGCCGAGGCGACTCCGCTCAGCATGGCCGAGCGGGAGCGGATCGTGGCCGAGGTGCGCGATGAGCTGTTTGGATTGGGTCCGTTGGAGCCGCTGCTGAACGATCCGACCATCTCGGACATTCTGGTGAACACCTACAAGCAGGTTTACATCGAGCGGTTCGGCAAGCTGCAACTGACCGATGTGATGTTCAAAGATGACGATCACTTGATGCAGATCATTGATCGGATCGTGTCGCGGGTGGGGCGGCGGATTGATGAATCCTCGCCGATGGTGGATGCGCGGTTGCCCGATGGGTCGCGCGTCAATGCCATCATCCCGCCGCTGGCCATTGACGGGCCGATCCTCTCCATTCGCCGATTTGGGACAATACGCCCGACGGTGGATCAACTGATCAAGCTCGGCACGATCACGCCGGAAATTGCCCACATGCTCGAAGGCTGCGTCAAATGCCGGTTGAATATCATCATTTCGGGGGGTACGGGAGCGGGGAAGACGACGCTTTTGAACGTCCTATCGTCGTTCATTCCCTCGGACGAGCGGATCATCACCATTGAGGATTCGGCGGAGCTGCAACTGCAACAGGAGCACGTGGTGCGGTTGGAGACGCGGCCCCCCAACATCGAGGGCCGGGGGGAAGTGACGCAACGGGATTTGGTGCGCAACAGCCTGCGGATGAGGCCGGATCGGATCATCCTGGGGGAGGTGCGAGGGGCCGAGGCGATAGATATGCTTCAGGCGATGAACACCGGTCATGATGGGAGCCTGGCGACGATTCACGCCAACTCGCCCCGCGATGCCCTGGCCCGGTTGGAGACCATGTGCACGATGGCCGGGTTGAATCTGTCGGATCGAGCGATTCGTCAACAGATCGCCTCGGCGATCAACCTGATCATCCAGGCGGCCCGACTGAGCGACGGCACCCGCAAGGTCATTTCGATCAGCGAGATCACGGGCATGGAAGGGGACATCATCTCCATGCAGGACATCTTCGTCTTCGAGCGCTTGGGAGTGGAAGACGGCAAGGTCATCGGGCGCTTCACGGCCACGGGAATTCGTCCGAAGTTCGCCGACAAGCTCGAACGCTCCGGATTCAAGCTGCCGAGTTCGCTCTTTGAAGTTGCTTCGTCGGCCGCGCCCACGAGCAAAACCGAGCGAGAGAGCCGGCGCCTGGGTGATCGGATGCGCGGCGACACGACGAAGATGCTGGAAGAGTACGCCGACGTCTTCAAGCATTACTACGAGAGGAAACCGGGGAAGGGGACATGATCGGACTGCTGGTCATCTTGACGACATTTCTCTTCGCCTTCGGGCTCTACCTGCTGCTGGTGCGGAGCCAGGAGGAATATCACCGGGCGCTCGACCAGCGACTTGAATCCTTGCTGCGGTCGCGGGCCGCTCAGGAAAGCACCGAGGACGCCATCCAGATTCTTCGAGAAGAGATCGAGAGCGAGCTGTCTCCGTTCAACCGTTTTGTTTTGAAGTTTCGTCTGGGCAATGATCTCTTCCGGTTGATCGAGCAGGCGGATGTCACGATCCGGCCGCACCAGTTCGTATTGATGTCTGCGGGCCTGGCGGCGGCAACGGGAGCATTGTTCTGGTGGATTCGCGGGTCGCTGCTTGTTGCCGTCGTCATGGGCATACTGGCGGGGCTCGTGCCCT
>DATLZR010000164.1 GCA_035573895.1 Blastocatellia bacterium
AAAACGATGGGCGCACGTCGTGACGCCAGCATTTTCATGATCGGTCACCTCCTTTCATGAGCGAAGCAGTCGTCCTGCTCCCACATCTCTACACGCAAAAAAGGCCCATCAAAGGGCTCAGGAAAAAATCGCCCCTTTGAACAAAGTGCTCTTCTACCGACTCCTTTGCCTGTGAGAGTGACGGATGGCTCTGTGAAGATATGGGCGAGTCGTTCGATCTACTGTGAGTGGCTTGATCGAGGGATGGCAGGCGCCTCCGGCTGACTCTCTTTCGAATGGTATCTCAAGGGCCGGTCATCAGGTGGAAGGCTCGAAGCCGTCTCATAGATGATCGGGGACGCTCTCCTGGTAACAAATGGCTGCAACGCGCTCCAGAATTCATCGGAGATGTGAAAACTCGCGGTGGTCTTGTTGTTCGGTGTGCGGATACGCTTCTACGGGGTTGTCTCGATTCCTTGACTCATATATACCAGCGGGCACTCAGGCTCCCGGCTGACTGCGGAGCAATTCTTCCACTTGCTCGCGCGTGGGGAGGCCGCCGCGTGCACCCAGTCCGCAGCAGTTCAACCCCGCTACCGCATTAGCGAAGCGAAGGGTCTCAGCCGCGCTCATTCCCTGAAGCAAGCCGTAGATGAATCCTCCCCGGAAGGCATCACCGGCTCCGGTTGTGTCCCGACAGTCAACCTTGAAGGCGGGCGAGTGAAGGTAGACGCCTTGATAGTAGGCCATCGCTCCCTGATCGCCCAGCGTCATGGCGACGAAATGATTTTTGTATCTCTGCTTGAGCGTGCGGAGGGCGGATTCGGGTTCAGCGATGCCCAGGAATCGCTTGGGGAATTCGGCGGAGGTGATGAGGAAATCAATGAGCGGGAGCAGTTCGTCCACTCCCTCGTAGGCGGTGTCGAGATCAATGACGGTGGGGATGCCCTCCTCGCGCGCCCACCGAGCGGCGCGAATCGCGGCAGCAACATCATGGCCGTCGAGATGCAGAATCCGACCCGAGGTGATCACCTCACGACGAAGCTCTTCGGGCTGCATCGTCAGGCGAGGATCGCGTCCCCAGATGATCGTTCGCTCTCCACTCTGCTGGTCAATGATGATAAACGCCAGTTGGGTCGTCGCCCCCTGGACGATCGTCACGGCGGAGTGCTCGACACCGGCTTCGGCGAGCGAGCGCAACTGAATGCGCCCGAACTCATCCGAACCCACCTTGCCGACATAGCGCACCCGACAGCCGAGTCGGGCCAGGGCGACCATCGCCGTCGCCACCTGTCCGCCGGGCAAAACAGCATGATGCACGAGTTGCACCTTGGTGTTAAAGGGAGGGTAGTGCGGGACGGTGATGAGATAATCAACGGCATTGAGGCCGAATCCCACGACATCAAACGGTTTCCCCTCGGGAAGAGGATACTCGAAGTTCATCTTCATCAGCAGCCGTTCTCCTTGAGCCTCGTCTCGTCTGAGTCATGCGCGTCGCCTGTGATGGGAACAGGGTCTCCGGGTGACCGCACAGACGGTGGTGCCGGTCAGTCGAAGGCAGCGACCATCGCTCACTCCAGCCGGGAGATATGGAACGGACCGATGTGAGGGCCGGGATTGTTGAGCGTCACGCGCAGAGCGAAGGCGAGGGTGCGCCGCGTCTCTTCGGGAGCGATGATGGCGTCCACGAAACCGCGCGCGGCGGCGAACCGGGCATCGAGTGTATGCTCGTATTCGGCCCGCATTCGCTCGACGGCGGCCTGCAATTCCTCGCTCATCTGGCCGGTTTGTCGCGCCTTCTCCAGTTGCGGTCCCAGCACGGCCTGGATCGCCGAATCTCCTTCCATGACGCCCATCCGACCGGTCGGCCAGGTGAAGATGAAATTGGGATCGAATCCCTGGCCCGCCATCGCGTAGTAGCCGGCTCCGCTGGCGTGATTGATGGTCAGAACCAGACGCGGCACCGTAGCCGTGGCCATCGCTTCCACCATGCGGGCTCCGGCGCGAATGATGCCGCTTTGTTCGGCTTCCGGGCCGACCATGAAGCCCGAGACATCCTGGAGAAAGAGGATGGGCGTGCCCTCGCGGTCGCAGGTTTCGATGAAATAGGCCGCTTTCTCGGCGCTTTCGGTGTAAATGATTCCGCCGAGTCGCGGTGGCCCTCCCTTGGCGTTTTTAATCAATCCCCGTTGATTGGCGAGGAATCCCACCGGGATGCCCTCGATTCGCCCGTAGCCGCAGATCATCTCGCGGGCATAATCGGGCTGAAACTCGATGATGTCGCCGCCGTCCAGCAGGCGCACCAGCACCTGATACATGTCATACGCCTGACGATGATCGGCCGGGATGATGTCGTACAGCTCTTCTTCGGGATGGAGCGGCGGGCGCGGCGGACTGAGGGGAAGCTTCCTCAGCGTCGGTGGGGGCAGCAACCCGATCAGCTCGCGGATTTTCTCGATGCACTCGCGATCATCTTTGGTTCGGTAATGGGCGACGCCACTCAGGGCGTTATGGGTCCAGGCTCCGCCGAGCGTCTCGGCATCAACGGTTTGTCCCGTCGCTCCTTTGACGAGGTTAGGCCCGCCGAGTCCCATGAACGATGTCTTCTCGACCATGAGAATGACGTCGCTCAAGGCCGGGAGATAAGCCCCGCCGGCGATGCAGGGTCCCATCACGGCGGCGATCTGGGGGATCTTGAGGTAGCGGCGCATGATCGAGTTGTAGTAGAAGATGCGTCCGGCTCCGTACTGCCCGGGGAAGACGCCGCTTTGATAGGGCAGATTGACGCCCGCCGAGTCAACCAGATAGATGATGGGGATGCGATTGCGCATGGCGATCTCTTGCATGCGCAAAATCTTTCGGATCGTCTCCGGCCACCAGGATCCCGCCTTCACCGTTGCATCGTTGGCCACGACGACGACCTCCCGGCCGTGAACGCGCCCGATGCCCGTGACTACTCCGGCGGCAGGGGCTTCCCCATTATAGTCGTCGTAAGCGACGAGCAAGCCGATCTCCAGGAAATCGCTGTCGGGATCGAGCAGAAGCTGAAGGCGCTCGCGGGCCGTGAGCTTGCCCTGCTTGTGCTGTCGGTCAATCTTTTCCTGGCCGCCGCCGAGCCGCAATCGTGCTTCCAGGGCCCGCAGTTCGGCCACCCGTTGCATCATGTGGTGACGATTCTCCACCGTCGCTCGGTCGTCTTTGTGCGATGTCACGGCGTCGGGCATGGCATCTCCTTATCGTACTGTACCCGCTGGCGGGACTGTCACCCGTTGTGACAGTCGGCGTCGGGACAACTGCCTCGAGACAAGGTGCGCCAGTGGAGGAACCACCGGAGCGATCGTCCGACCCTCGCGCACGGCGAAGAATCGGGCGACCTCCTCCGGCGTCAGGTAGCGCCATCCACCCGGCGGAAGTCCTTCATCGGTGAGAAACCCGATGGCCACGCGACGGAGCTTCAGCACCGAATGGCCGATGGTCTCGAACATTTTGCGAATCTGGCGGCTGATTCCCTGCCGCAACGTGACGGCGTACCAGGCATTGGTGCGCGTTTGCGCGAGCAGCTCAATCTCGCAGGGAGCCGTGCGAGAACCATCAATCGTCACTCCCCTTCGCAGCCGGTCAAGAGCTTTCTCATCGGGAATCCCCTTGACCTTCACGTGGTAGACTTTGGGGATCCCATACTTGGCCGAGGTCAGCAGATGGGTGAACGCACCATCGTTAGTGAGCAGGATGAGTCCTTCGCTCTGAACATCCAGCCGTCCGACCGGATGAACCCGCTGACCGAGCGGCGGCAGCAAAGAGGTAATCAGTCGTCGCCCTTCGGGATCAAACATGCTCGACACGTATCCTTTCGGCTTGTTGAGCAGGATGTAGACGGGCTCGTAGGCGCGCAGCCGGGGGTTAATCAGTTTGCCCATCACCTTGATGTGATCGCGCTCGGGATCGGCTTTGGCTCCCAGGCGCGTGATCACCTGACCGTTGACCGTGACCTGACCGGAGCGAATCAACTCCTCGGCCTTTCGCCGGGAGGCGATACCGGCTTGCGCAATCAGTTTTTGTAACCTCACTTCCATGACGCTCGGCCGGTCGTGCTCTCTCTTTAGCTCACCAGCTCCTGGAAGTCCTCAATCGTCGGCAGCTCGCTCAGATCGTTCAGTCCGAACTGGACAAGAAACTCCTTTGATGTTCCGTAAAGGATCGGGCGACCGACGACCGGCTTGCGTCCCTTCGGTTCGATCAAGCGTCGTTCCAGAAGCGTTCGAACCGTTGACGCCGAGTTCACCCCACGAATGTCCTGGATCTCCGGGAGCGTGATCGGCTGTTTGTAGGCGATGACGGCGAGAGTCTCCAGGGCCGCCAGAGACAATCGGGCCGACGGTCGCGTCTTCAAGTAGCGACGGATGTACTCGTGAAGCTCCGGTCGCGTGGACATGCGATAACCGCCGGCGATGCGGCGAATCTCCAGCCCCCGACCCGGCCTGTTATAGTCGGCGACGACGTCCGCCACGGCGGCGGTGATGACGTCTCGATCCTCGTCGGGAAAGAGGGCGAGTAGTTCCTTCTCGGTGAGCGGCTCCTCAGCGACAAAGATGAGTGCTTCGATGATCGGTTTCAGCTCATTGACCGTCATGTCTGGCATCGGAGGGCGATGATCGGACCGAACCGCTCGGTCTGAACGAGCCGGATCATCGCTTCCTTGACCAATTCTAGCACGGCGAGAAAAAGCGTCAAAAGTTCTCGCAGGGACCGGGCTCCCTCCAGCAGAGCCGTCACGTCAATTTGCTCCTGGGTCTGGATGAGCTGGCGGAGGCGGGCGAGCGTCTCCGCCGTCGTGATCTCGTCCCGAGCAATGGTGAGTTCCCGGCGCTCCTTCAGTCGCTCCATCACCCGCTGAAAGGCGGCGAAGAGATCGAACAGCGTGGCCGCGACCTCGGGATTGACGTCATCGGTTTCCAGCCGCCCGCGCGGAAACACGCCCTCCTCGCGCTCGGCCCGCGACCAGAGCATCTCCGCCGCCGCCTTGTAGACCTGATGCTGGAGCAATCGCTCGACCAGCTCCTGACGCGGATCCACTGCTCCGTCCTCGCCTCCATCGCTCGGATCGGGCGGAAGAAGCATCTTGGACTTGATGTAGATGAGCGTCGCGGCCATGACGAGAAAGTCACTCGCCACCGTGATGTCCAGCTCTTCCATGGCCCGGAGATAGTCGAGATATTGCTCGGTGATTCGCGCGATGGGAATATCGTAGATGCTCACCTGCTCCTTCTTGATCAAATAGAGGAGAAGGTCGAGCGGCCCTTCGAAGACATCGAGCTTCACCCGGTAGGCAGAAGCGGCCGCCGATTCCGCCACCGTCGCATCAGGCTCGGGGGAGTCCAGCCAGGGATCGGGGGATACACGGCTCACCATGTCAGCTTCAGCGCCTCGCGCACCTGGGCCATCGTTTCGGCAGCGACCCGGCGGGCGCGACGCGACCCTTCGATGAGAATCTCCTTGACCTCCGAGAGCCGACTCTGGTAAAAGGCGCTCTTTTCCGCAATCGGCGTGAGCTGCTCCCTGATGTTTTCAAAGAGAATCCGCTTGCAGTCAATGCAGCCGATGCCCGCCCGCCGACATTCCACATTCACAAACTCCTGCTGGTCAGGTCGGCTATAGACCTTGTGCAACGTGAAGACCGGACAGAGATCGGGATTCCCCGGATCGGTCCGTCGCACGCGTGCCGGATCGGTCACCATCGTGCGAATCTTTTCCCACAGTGTATCGGGCGGATCGCTCAGAGGGAGATGATTGCCATAGCTTTTGCTCATTTTCCGCCCATCGGTTCCCGGCAGGCGCGGGGCCGGCGTCAACAGCGCCTGAGGCTCCGGGAAGACGTTGCCATAGAAGTGATTGAAGCGCCGGGCAATCTCTCGCGTCAGCTCGATGTGCGGGACCTGATCTTCTCCCACCGGCACCACATCGGCCTTGTACATCAGGATGTCAGCCGCTTGCAAAAGCGGATAGCCGAGAAACGCATACGTGTTCAGGTCCTTGTCGCGGATATTTTCCCGTTGCTCTTTGTAGGTGGGGACCCGCTCCAACCAGCCGAGCGAGGTGATGTAGGACAGGATCAGATGAAGCTCGGCATGCTCCGGCACGAGCGATTGAACAAAGAGCGTCGCGCGATTGGGATCCAGTCCCGCCGCCAACCAATCGCAGACCATCAGCAGGCTGCTCTCCTGAATCGGCGAGGGATCGGCGTAATCGGTCATCAGCGCGTGCCAATCCGCCACGAAAAAGAAACAGGCATACTCGTCCTGAAGCGCCACCCAGTTCTTCAGGGCTCCCTCCAGGTGACCCAGGTGGAGCTTCCCCGTCGGGCGCATTCCGCTGAGCGCGCGTTTCATCGTCCTCGCCTCATCGCAAAACGGTGAAGAGTTCCATCACCGGTCGAATCCCGGTGATCACCCACAGAACGGGAGTGAAGACGAACCGAAGCGCCCCCAATAACACCAGGGCATACAGCAGCAGGAATCCGAAGGGCCGAACGTGATCGAAAGCTTCGGCGGCTCGATCCGGCAACAGATGATAGACGATCCAGTGACCGTCCAGCGGCGGAATCGGAATGAGATTGAAGACCGCCAGAGCGACGTTCAGGATGAGTCCCATGAGCAACATCTTGCCCAAAGGAACAAACGCCGGGCCGAGGGATCCGGCGACCCTCTCCCAGTTGAGTCCCATGAGCGAGATGACCACAATAAAACCGACTGCCAGCAGGAGATTGCTTCCCGGACCGGCCAGCGAAACGAGCATGTGATGGCGGCGTGTATTGCGGAGCAGCAAAGGATTGACCGGGACCGGCTTGGCCCATCCGATCAAAGGAACGCCGGAGATGAAATTGAGGATGGGAAAGATGATGGTCCCCAGCAGATCAATGTGAGCCATCGGATTGAGCGACACGCGACCGAGGTAGTATCCCGTATCATCGCCGAATCGGTGAGCGGTCCAGGCGTGCGCCGCTTCGTGAAAAGAGAGCGAGAAGAGGAAAACGACAAACCAGAGGATGAAGTCGCCGATGCTTTTCTCAAACAAATCTCCGTACTCCCGTTCTTGAGCTTGGTTCTGCCGAGCGTTGCCGGAGAGAGGGTGGTGGCATCGCCGGTGAGCGGTTTACCAGAACTCCAGCAAATATCCCCGGATGCCCACGGGCAACCGGTAAATTTCCCCTTGCGTGCTGGCCAGGATCATGTTCCCCGCATCATCGAAGACCAACCCCACGAGCGTCTTGCCGGCGGCAAAGAGGCTCGCCTCTCCTCCAGGGGTGATCTTGATGATGCCACGATGACCGCGCAAACTGGCCGCCACGTAGAGATTTCCCTCCGTGTCGAAGGCCAGTCCCTGAGGTCGCCCCAGCCCCGTGTAGAAAGGCTCGACATCTCCATCGGGCGAGATGCGCGATACCGTCTCCCAACTGGATGCCGTCGGGCCCGTCACATAGAGATAGCCGTCAGGTCCGAATGCCAGATGATAGGCCGAAACGCTCGGCTCCAGCTCGGCGAAGACTTTGGCCTCGCCGATGTCATTGACGACGTAGATCGCTCCGTTGCGATCCCCCACATACATGCGCCCTTCACGATCGAAGGCGAGTCCCGTCGCCGTCCCTAAATCACGGGCGAAGGGTTCGGCCTCGCTGAACGGCGTCACCCGCAAGACGGTGCCATCGTATCGGCTGGTGACGAACATGGTTCCTTCACTGTCAAAGGCGATGGCCGTTGCGTTCATGATGTCGTGAAGAAATTCCGTCTTCTCCCCCAGAGGAGAGATACGGTAGACCGAGCAGGGGACTTTTTGCCCTCGACTCCCGCTGTAGGTGACGTAGAGATAGCCGGTATCCACATCATAGGCGGGATTGGTCACCGGGTGCAGTTGATCGGCGATGCGGCTGCCGACAGTGAAGGGAACGGGCTCGCTCACCGCTCCGTTGGCTTCCAGCATCAGGGGGACCGGTTGCAGGCTGCGGGCGGCTTCCGGCGGAATCGTCGCAATCACCCGATCCGGTCCGGCGCCGACGATCCGTCCTTCGGCCTCTCCGAAGAGGACATGACAGCGGCTGAACCGGCTCGTGTCGAAGTCGCTGCAGGTGATGATGACCTCGCCACCCTCGACTCCCGCCGCAGGCGTCACCCTGTGAATCACCGGTCTCATGGCATTTTCTTCCGCGCGAGGAGCTATATTAGCACAGGCGGCTGCCGAAGCAAGTGTCCACAGGCGCTCTCTCCCTGACGCTGCTTGCGTTCGTGGGGACAGCTTCCTATAATCCCCCGACGAGGCCGAGCATGGCGCGATCACAAGCTGACATCACCAGCGAGCGCTCTCTTCCGCACGCCGCTCAGACCGAGCGGTCAATCCTGGGCATTCTCCTGCTGGACAACACGGCCATTCACCAGGTCCTGGAAATCCTGCGGCGCGACGATTTCTACCTCGATGCCCATCGGCGTATTTTCGATAAGATCGTTCAGCTCTACGAAAAGGGACGGCCCGTTGATCCCGTCACGCTGCGAGAAGAGCTGGCCCGCTCCGGTGAACTGGAGCAGGTGGGGGGGCCGGCGTATCTGGCCGCTTTGATGGATGGCGTCCCGCAACTGCAGAACATCGAGCATTACGCCCGGATCGTCCGCGACAAGGCCATCTTACGAAAGCTCATCTACGCCTCCAATCAAATCATCCACAGTTGTTTCGATCAGGAGGAGGAACCGGACGTCATCCTGGATCGAGCTGAGCGAGCCCTCTTCGATATCGCCGAGGAGCGGCTCACGTCGGGTTTCGTCTCGGTGGCCGAAGTCGCCCGCCATCAACTGGAACAGGTGGAGCGGATGGCCGGTCGCCCGCAGATGATCACCGGGGTGCCGACCGGATTCACCGAACTCGATTCTCTCACGTCGGGCTTGCAGCCCTCGGACATGATCGTCGTCGCCGGACGACCGAGTTCGGGAAAAACGGCCTTCGCCCTCTCCATCGCCCAGAACGTGGCCCGTCGCGGCTACTGCGTTGGCATCCTCAGCCTGGAGATGAGCAAGGAACAACTGGTCGCCCGGTTGTTGTGTTCGGAGGCAAAGATCAATCTCCATCGCTTCCGGGGAGGGTTCCTCAGCCGGGAGGAGTGGGCGCGGCTGGCCGAAGCCCTCAAGACGCTGGCCGAAAGTCACATCTTCATTGACGATACGCCCGGCATCACGACACTGGAAGCCCGCGCCAAGGCCCGACGCCTCAAACACGAACGGGGGCTGGATCTGCTCATCATTGACTATCTCCAACTGATGTCAGGACGAGGCCGGGTGGAAAGCCGTCAGCAGGAGGTCTCCCAGATCTCCCGCGACCTCAAAGCGATTGCTAAAGACCTGGGCATTCCCCTGATCGCCGTCTCTCAACTATCGCGGGCTCCCGAAACCCGCACCGATCATCGCCCGCAACTGAGCGATCTACGGGAATCCGGTTCCATCGAGCAAGATGCTGATGTGGTCATGTTCGTCTACCGCGAAGAAATGTATGGCCCGACCGAGGAAAACGCCGGGATCGCCGAGATCATCGTCGGCAAGCAACGCAACGGTCCGACCGATACGATCCGTCTGGCCTTCCTCAAAGAATTCACCCGATTTGAGAATCTCTGGCACGAACGCACTCCGTTGTGAACTCCTCTGTGAATGAACGCTCGAGGTCGAGGGCCTGGTTGAAAAGGCGCGGCAGGCGATTCGCAGGAGCTGAAGGATCCGAGCGAACCCTGTTGATCTGCACTCCATCCCAAGCAGCCTGTTCAAGGGGTTGACTCCAGGCCATCGGGATCGGTAGATTGACCCTGCTTCTGCGCTTCATCCGATGAGCCCGTCCGGGAGAGAATCCAGCGGGAGTCGGTCGAGAAATGGGCGAGAGTTCCTGGCACCGAATCCTGATCCTCCACGGTGGAGCTATCGGCGATCTCGTGCTGGCGTTGCCGGCCATCGCGGCCGTACGACGAAGCGCTCCCCGGGCCACGATCGAGTTGCTCGGACACCCGGCCCTGCATCCCCTGCTCGAAGGGCGCGGTCTGATTGATCGCGGTGATGTTCTGGACTCGCTTCCACTTCATCACCTCTTCAACGGAGAAATGCCCGAGAGCCTTCGGGAGCGGTTGACCTCCTTCGATTTGATCATCTCCTGGTTCGGGGCCGGAAACGACACCTATCGGCAAATGCTGAGCCGGTTGCCGGTTCGTACGCTCGTGGCTCGATCTATCCCTCCCGCTGAGGGCCGAGTCCACGCTGTTGATCATCTCCTCCAGACATTAGAGCCGCTCGGCATCACGACCGAGGAGCGAACGCCTCGACTTGCGCTCACGGAATCGGAACGCCAGATGGCAGACCGGCTTCTGGATCGTATGGGAGTTGATCGTGGGCCACTCGTTGCGCTTCATCCGGGCAGCGGAAGTCCGCGAAAATGCTGGCCCGCCGAACGCTTCGCGGCGCTCGTGCTCGCTTTGCTCGAACGCGAGATGATCGTCGTGGTCATCGAAGGGCCGGCGGATGAACACGCCGTCGAAGAGGTTTTCTTCTGGACGGCGAAGCGCGGCGGTCCTCACGCCGGGAATCGTCTCGTTCGCCTCCGACAGGTCTCGTTGCGGGAGGTCGCAGCAATTCTCGACCGTTCGGTCGCCTACGTCGGGAACGATTCGGGGATCACCCACCTTGCCGCCGCCGTAGGTGCGCCCACGCTGGCCATCTTCACCGTGACCGATCCGCGCGTGTGGGGCCCACGAGGCACCGTGGTGATTCTCGAAGGACTCCCGTCGGTTGATGCGGTCCTGGCGGAACTCGACGCTCACCTGCTCGCTGCCTCGGCCGTGAGGCCGTGAGTTTTCTCCTGGAAACATGATTCCGGGGAAGCAGCTATGAGAAAAATCTGGAGTGTTGTCATCGCCCTCACGGTGTTGTCCGCTACAGCGTCTGCCCAGGGTTTTCGCACGGTGGCCGTTTACAACGTCCTGGATGCGGGCAACGATAACACCGGCGGGATCACCCGGAATAATGCCACCAGCGGAAATCTCGGCGCTACGACCGGGCAGGAACGCACTCTCGCTGTCCGTCCGGGCGAGCCGATCATCGTCTACATCGCACGCGGAGCAGTTCAGACGGGAGACGGACGGGCGGGTGGAGAGATTGGCTTGGCGGCGATCCTGCTTCAATCGAAAAGCGATGGTGACTTCAACCCTCGAACAATGCCCGATCTGCCGTTGAACTACATTGACACGGGGTTGATCGTCTCGGGTGGATCACCGGCGCCGTTTTCCTTCATTCATGCTGTGTTCTACGAGCCGGTGCTCGACAAAGTGTGGGTGCTCGATCGCAGTTCGGCGACGCCGCGCGTCTGGTATTTTGATGGGGGATCGGTCGGCGGCGCTCCCGCCGGTGGGGATGTGGCCCGGACGGCAGTCGCCCGGAATATCGTCTCGCCGTTTGTGGCCGACAATGCGAGCGGCCTGGGCGGTCAGGGATACGCTCTGGCCGTCCGCGTTAATCCGCACAATCGAGACGACATCACGGTCGCCCTGGGGATGGGGACACATCTGGAAGTGTGGCAGAGTCGGAGCGGTCTCGCCGGCCCGTGGACGCTGCGATTTGAAAGCAGCAACGATCCCGATGGAGATGGCTCGCTGCCCCCGTTCGGTTCCAGTTCCGTTCGTGATGTCGCCTTCGACGAGCAGGGCGACATCTGGGTTACACACCAGCAGTCGGGCCTGCACAATTACCTCCATCGTTACGACGGCGAGAGTCTCGGTCGTGGTATCCTGGCTCGTGAGACTTTTGATTTCGAGGCTCCATCCTTCATCTCCTCGCCGAGCGCATTTGCCGGAGGGTTCAACGCGATTCGATTCTACCGCGCCGGCGAGACGATTTTTCTCTGGGCGGTGAATCGAGGCAGCGATGGTGCCCGCATCACCGTCGTGCGCTACCGGCGTCAGGGCGAGCGCGGTCGGTACAGTTTCACCGCAGTTGACGGCTTCGGCAGTGGAGTCGTCACCGGAACCGATCAAGATGCCACGTTGGCCACTCTTCGGCTGAAAGGGTCAGCCACCGAGACGCAGCCGGGCGCCCCCGCGCCCAACGGGTTTCTCTACCTCTCGCTGCCCTACGCGGCCACGGGGGATTTGACGCTCACGGCCGATGAGTTATACCTCAACGGGTTCGTCGTAGACGCGACGAAGAATCAAACGCTCCCGACATCCGGCATTATTCGCGTGAGCTTTCCCCCGCCCCGGTGAAGGGAAAGAGGCGCTCGTCGGGAGCAATGACCAAAATCTCCTCCCCGGGCAAAGCCGACGTTTGCGGCAGACCGCTCGCTTTCAATCAACACCCGGAGGGCTCCCCTCGATTTCGATCCTCCGCCATCTTCAAGGAAGAAACTCCCCGGGTTGCTCCGTGGCGCGACCGGCAGCGGATCCCTGGCAATGATGTCACTCTGCTACGGGACGAGATCGGGAGGGACGATCCAGGCGAGGCTCCACTGATCGTGCTCCCGCTCCAGACAAACGATCCCGCCCATTCGAAATCGCACAAGCGGACGGTCTGGCTCACCAACGAGGAGGAGACTCGCCAGCCGACTGAGGAAAGGAAGATGACCCACGAGCATCAGCGGCTCTGTTTCCTGGCGCAGGGCTGTTGCTAGGGGAAAGACATCATCATGGGGAGCCAGCCCGGTCATGACAATTGTACCCGCAGGGGGTTTCAGATAGTTTGCCAGAATCGTGGCCGTTTGTTCGGCGCGCCGTTTCCCGCTATGGCGAATCTGGCTGACGCGAAGACCAGCGCGAGAGGCCCAGGCCGCGATGCGTTCAACATCTTTTTGGCCGCGCTCGGTGAGCGACCGTTCGGGATCCTCCGCCTCGCTCCTGGCTTCGCCATGTTGCACGAGATACAACTCCATAGGAATTTGGTTACCCCTCTCAAGGCAGTCCTGTCAACATTGCCTGGCGGCAGATCACCACGGTGGGTGGCTGCCGGCGATTAGACACTGCGCGGAACCGCAACTCACCGGGCCGTGCGAATAAGCAGTACTCGCTCCCCTTTCCTGCGAGCAGCCGAGCGACACCCGTTTATTCTTCTTCGGCTTTGACCCGGCCTTCGGCGCGCGCCTCCGCGATCAATTTTTGCGCGATGTGCGGGGGCACCTCATCGTAGTGAGAAAGTTCCATCGTGTAACTGGCCCGTGCGCCGGTGATGGAGTTGAGCGTGGATTGATAGGTGAGCATTTCGGCCAGCGGCACCTGAGCCTTGATGACCTGTTGTTTGCCGCGCGCATCCATGCCGAGAATGCGCCCCCGCCGGGAATTCAGGTCACCGATGATGTCCCCGGCGAATTCCTGCGGCGCCACCACCTCCACGTTCATGATGGGTTCGAGAAGGACGGGATTGGCTTTCTCCATCGCCTGACGGAAGGCTTTGATCCCCGCCAGCTTGAACGAGAGTTCGTCGGAGTCAACCGGATGGGTTTGGCCATCAATCAATTCGACGCGGAAATCCACCACGGGGTAGCCGGCCAGTGGACCGTTGGCTGCCGCTTCGAGAATGCCTTTTTCGACGGCGGGCCGGAATTGCTGGGGGATGACGCCGCCGAAGATTTTGTCCACGAACTCAAAGCCGCCTCCACGGGGCAGCGGCTCAAAGATGCAGGTGCAATCGCCGAATTGACCGCGTCCGCCGGTCTGCTTCTTGTGTCGGCCTCGCGCTTCGACGCGATTTTTGAACGTCTCCCGATAGGGAACCTTCGGCAGTTTCAGCGTCACGTCCACGCCGTAGCGTTTCTTGAGCCGGGCCACCGTCGTCTCAATGTGAAGCTGGCCAGTCCCCGACAGCAAGAAATCCTTCGTCTGAGGATCACGCTCGAAGGTGAGCGCCAGGTCCTCTTCGAGCATCTTGTGCAGAGCGGCCGAGAGCTTATCTTCGTCGGCCCGCGACTTGGGTTCGATGGCAAACGCGATGGCCGGTCGAGGAAACGTCACCGGCTCGAAAACGATCTGGTGAGCTTTATCGGTCAGAGTATCGCCCGTGTGCGTGTCCCGGAGTTTGGTCACGGCACCGATGTCTCCCGCGTGAAGCTCCGGCACTTTTTCCAGCTGCTTGCCCTGAACCACGTGAACCGGCCCGAGCCGTTCTTGAACTCCCCGCGTCACATTGAAGGCCGTCATATCGGATTTGATGATGCCGGAATAGACTTTGAACAACGTGATGCGTCCGGCGAAGGGATCAGCAATGGTCTTGAAGACAAAGGCAGCATAGGGAGCATCATCGGTGATCAACCGTTCCACCACCGGAGCATCGGGTCCCACCCCTTCGCGTCCTCGAACGATGCGCCTGTCAACCGGAGCGGGAGCGAATTCCACGAGGGCATCCAGCAGCGGCGGAATGCCATAAACGGAGAGAGCCGACGCCGCGAAAACCGGGACCAATTGTTTCTCTCGCACGGCGGTCTTGATTCCGGCGATCAATTCCTCATCGCTCAGAGTTCCTTCGGCGAAGAACTTCTCCATCAGCTCGTCGGAGCTTTCCGCCACCATCTCGACGATGGCCTCGCGTGCTTTCTCGACGTCCTCCTTCAAGTTTTCGGGCACTGGGATTTCAGTCGCCGTGCCGCTGCCATCGGCGGCAAAACGGTAGGCGCGCCGGGTGATGACGTCAACCAGCCCGCTGAACTCGCGCTCCTGACCAATGGGCAGGTGGAACGGAAGAATGCCGCGACCGAAGGTGCTGCTGCACGAGGCCACAGCCGCCGCGAAATCGGCCCGTTCGCGGTCGAGTTTGTTAATGACGATGAGCCGGGGGACATCGAACTCCTCGGCGTAACTCCAGGCCTTTTCCGTCTGCACCTGGACCCCCTCGACGGCATCCACCACGACCAGAGCCGCATCAGCCACGCACAGGGCCGAGCGGGCATCGTGAATGAATGCCTGGTAGCCCGGCGTGTCCAGGAGATTAATCTTCGTCCCCTTCCACTCCAGATGGGCCAGGGCCGTGTGGATGGTGATCTTGCGCTCGATCTCATCCTCGTCGTAATCGGTGACCGTCGTCCCCTCGTCCACCCGTCCCAGGCGCGGAGTGGCTCCCGCGACGAAAAGCATGGCGGAGACAAGCGATGTCTTTCCCGCATCTCCGTGACCAACAACGGCGATATTTCTGATGTCTTTCCCCAGGTAGGTTTTCATCAGCAGATCCTCCGACGATGACATCGCGCCGGCAGCCCACCGACGGGGGCATGCCGCTTCGTCTCATCGTTTCCGGGCCTGGCCGGCAGCCTGAAAAACTGTCTCTTACTATACCCCCGACGGGCGCGCAAGGCTCAAATTTAACACACTTCCGCTCGAGCGCAAGCGGAAGTGCCGAAAGCATCGCCGTAAGAGTGGGTGAAATGAAGAGAACCGGTTACGGCTCAGGTCGTGCCCTGCAGAGGGGACGACCTCGCCATCCGCTCCCCGTCGCGTGGAGGAAAATTGCTGGTTGCAATGGACCTTCGACTTCCCTATAATGGTCGTGCTTTTGTTTTCTGGAGCCATGACGATCGCCGTTGACAAAAGTCAGTATCAATCGGTCCTCTGCCCCCACTGCCAGGGCACGGGCTGGGAGTACGTGGATGAGCGAACGGTGAAACGGTGCCGCTGTCGCACGCAGGATCGGCAGAGGATAATCGAGCGGCTCCTGGAGGCATCGCGGATCCCTCCGCGATATGCCGAATGTGGATTCCACAACTACGAACCTCAGGGGGCTCCAAATTCCGACGAGAACAACTCCCAGCGCATGGCCTTGCTCATCTGCAATCGGTTTGTCAAGGAATATCCCAATGTTGATCGGGGATTGCTACTCATCGGCCCCTGCGGCGTGGGCAAGACGCATCTGGCCGTGGCCACCATCCGCGAGCTGATTCGCCAGAAACTCGTCCCCTGCCTCTTCTACGATTTTCGCGATCTGCTCAAGGAGATTCAGGACAGCTATAATCCGGTGTCGCAAACGAGCGAACTGCGGATTCTCCTGCCGGTGTACGAAGCGGAAGTGCTGGTGCTCGATGAGCTGGGGGCCGCCAAGCCCACCGCCTGGGTACAGGATACGATGACGCAGATCATCAATAACCGCTACAATCAGAAAAAAATCACCATCTTCACCTCCAACTACCTCGATGTCTCCGCCAGCGCCATGGAAGAGACGTTGACCGATCGCGTGGGCGAACGCTTGCGGTCTCGCCTCTACGAGATGTGCCGCCTCGTCGAGATCAAAGGATCGGATTACCGACAGCGCCGACGATAGCCTACCACTACTGTGGCGCAGGATTTCCGGCCTGTGATTCGCTCGCTCGCGGCCTGGAAAGGCTAGGCTGTTTTCTTGCAATGGGAAACTCGGTTCCGTCCTCCTTACTCATCGCTACCCGCAACCGGGGAAAGCTGGCTGAAATCATCGAGCTGTTGGAGGGAGTTCCGCTGACGATCATCGGTTTGGAGGCGTTCCCCCCGTACCCCGAAGTCAGCGAATCGGGGCGGACTTTTGAAGAAAATGCCCTGATCAAAGCCCGCTACTACCATGACCGAACGGGATTGCTGACGGTGGCCGACGATTCGGGTCTGATGGTGGATGCCCTGGGAGGAGAACCGGGCATTCATTCCGCTCGCTATGGGCCGAGCGATGCCGAGCGAATTGCTCGACTCCTGGACGCCTTACGAGACGTTCCGCCGGAGAGACGCACGGCCCGTTTTGTCTGCGTCGTCGCTCTGGTGGGGCAGGGGATCGAGAAGACGTTTCGGGGCGAAGTGGTCGGTCGCATCCGAACGGTCCCGGCGGGAAGCGGAGGCTTTGGCTACGATCCCGTGTTTGAGTATCCTCCGCTTGGCAAGACCTTCGCCGAACTCAGCCGGGCGGAGAAATCCGCCGTCAGCCATCGGGGACGCGCCTTCCGCCTCCTCCGCGAGTTTCTCCTCGGCTTCATTGCAGAGACATCTCGGTAGCGCGGGCTTTCCCGCCTGTGACTTTTTCGCCGCCTGGAAAGGCTGCGCTACTTCCCCCAATCGCGTTTATAGCGAAAGTCGTGGGTGATCGTTCGGGAGGAAATCTTGGGGCACAGCGGCATGCGCCGCTTGAACTGAGAGGACTGGACCATCGTCATCACCCGCCGGACGGACGCTTCGTCGTATCCTCGCTGGATCACCGCGTCCAGCGACAGGCGTTTGTCCACCAGTTCGACGAGGATGCCGTCCAGAATCTCATAGGGCAGGCCCAATTCGGCTTCATCGGATTGGCCGATCCAGAGGTCAGCCGTCGGCGTCTTCTCGATGATGCGCGACGGCACGCCGAGGTGCTGCGCCAGCAGCCTCACTTCGGTTTTGTACAGATCGCCGAGCGGCCAGAGCGCCGCTGCCATATCGCCGTAGAGCGTTCCATAGCCCACGAGCAGTTCGGTCTTATTGCTCGTCCCGATGACCAGCGCCCGCAGGGCTGCCGATAAATCATAGAGTACGATCATGCGGGTTCGAGCCATCACATTGCCCCGTCGAATACGGTCGGCATCGGGAACCTGATCGAGGTAGGCATCTACCATCGGCGTGATGTCAACGGTGATCGCTTGAATCCCCAGGACGCGAATAACCTCCTGGGCGTCCGTCACGCTGGAGGGATCGCTCGTTTTATAAGGCAGGAGCACGCCATAGGTGTTTTCAGCCCCCAGAGCCTGGGCCGTGAGGAAAGCGACGACCGAAGAATCGAGTCCGCCGGAGAGGCCGATCACGCCTCGATCAAAACCCACTTTGGTTACTTCCTCGCGGATGAAGCGGCGCAACAGGTCCGCCGTCAGGGCCGGATTGAACGTGGCGAAGGAAACACTCGGTGATGTTTTAGAGACTGCTGTCATAGCCGGTCAACCGGTGCCGCTCAGCATAAATGCGCTTGAGTTCGCGCAGCGTGAGGTCAAGACGCTCATCCCGGAGCAACGGATAAAACGTGCGGGCGCGACGAATCTCCTGCTGATCGAGTTCAGCCACAAGCAGCGTCTCATCCGGCTCCGAAGCCCGCACGACCGGGCGCCCGAAAGGATCAACCACTTCCGAGCCTCCGGAGAAAAAGGCTCCGTCTTCAAATCCAACCCGATTCACGTAGAGGGTATAGATCATGTACGCTTGCGAGGCTGCCCGGGTGATCGTCTCCCAGGCCAGCCTGCTGCCCAATTTCTCCTGCTGGCGCACGCCGCGTCCCGGACCGGCGGAGAGACAGAGGATGACCTGGGCTCCGTCCTGAGCCAGCACGTAGGTCGTCGAGGGATGCCACATATCCTCGCAGATAAGCATCCCCATACGTCCCCAGCGCGTGTCAAAGGCTCGCAGCATCTCTCCCGGTGCCAGGTAGCGCCCTTCGTCGAACATCCCGTACGTCGGCAGGTAGACCTTGCGATGGATATGTCGCAGTTCGCCGTGACTGAGATAGGCGGCCGCATTGAAAAAGCGAAAATCGTCGGCCACCTCGACGAACCCGACGACGATGTCAATGTCATGGATTTCGCTCTGCTCGGCGAGCGTGGCGAAGATGTCCGACCGGCGCGGATCGAGGGCCACATCGGGGACCAAATCCTCCAGGTAGTACCCGGTCAGCGAGAGTTCAGGAAAGACAATGAGATCACTTCCCCGCTCGACGGCACGGGCGATGTACTCGCGGTGAATCTCCAGATTGCGCCTGAGGTCGCCGAGGACGGGCTTGATTTGCGCCAGAGCGACGGTGAATTTCATCTCGGCTCCCTCCTTTTCATCGGCTCCAGAATGGTATCACAAAGCCTTTTCCCGATGAAGAACCCGCCCGGGAGAAATTCCCGGTGAAGGTGAGGAACTGTGGGTGAGCGGTTCGTTTCAGGGGTGAGGATGGGCTGATTCGGGCCAGATACAACCCTACCAACATCGGTTCCGTCGCGCCCCGTCCGGCGTGTGCCAGAACGTCATGGTGATTAACCCCGTAAGCCCCTCCACAAGTAGCCGCTTCTTCAGGTGGACTGAGGTGAAGATTCCGGCCCACAGATCAACGGTTTCCAGGGATCACTCTCATCAGCGGGCACTTTTCCACCTGTGGGCGATTCTCATTTTCATCGGTTCTGCGCCGAGCCCGGGACTTCATGAGGAACTCCTCGGGGGTGCGCTCCTCGGGCGTGCCTGGTGAACCCGTTGGAAGCGGGCGCTCCCCGGCGTCCCCGGGCACGACCGACTCATCGGCCAGAACCACTAGCCACCTGATGCCGCAGACTGAGACCAAAAGGGCATAAAGTGAGGCGGCGAATCCCATCGGCTGATGCGCGGCGATAGAGCCCGCAGGCCGCCCCCTCGGACGATTTACCAACCCGGGGTCAATGTGAGAGAATTATCTCCGGTATGAGGCGAGATGTCTTATGCATCAGAGCCTTCTTCTACAAGAACTGGATCATGGCCAAGCGCAATATCTTCTCGTTGCTGGAGCTGGCGTTCTGGCCGACGGTCGGACTGCTCTCGATCGGCTTGATGACGCGCTATCTCGGATTGGACGCCAATACGCGAGCGTTCGTTTTGATCGGGATTTTGGCGACAGCGACGCTTCATGTCTGTCAGTTGGATGTCTCCTATAGTCTGCTTTACTCGGTGTGGAGCAAGAGCGTAAAGCATGAGTTCATTGCTCCGGTTCGGGCTCACCATCTGGTGCTCGGCTCCTGGATGATGGGCATGGTTCGGGCGACCATCGTCGTGGTGGCCGTGGCCGTGCTGGGGCGATCCGCATTTGATTTTGATTTTCTGGCTCCGGGGCTGGGTCGTGCGGTGCTGTTCACCTTTGGTGTTTTTTGCAATGCCGCCCTGGTGGGGATGATCGTTTGTGCGCTGGTCCTGTTGCTGGGCCAGCGCGCGGAGATCGCCGCCTGGTCGCTCGATTATTTGGTGATGGTTTTATGCGGGATGTACTACCCGGTGGAGCTTTTGCCCGCGCCGGCGAAGATGCTTGGGAGTATGCTCCCGATCACCTACTTCCTCGAATATTTTCGCTCTTTTTACGGTTTTTCCAGCGCCTTCGCGCATCCGCTGGCCACTGGCTATGGATTGGCGCTCCTCTATTTCCTGGGGGGATTGGTGCTTCTGGATGCCGCTATTCATCGGGCGCGTCGCAGCGGCGTTTTGATGAAGCTCTCGGAGTGAGACAGTGAGAGGACCCTGCGCGATCCTGAGCGGTCAGCGGCCCGGAGGCGATTGATCATGGGTGATGGCTGATGGATAAACCCGACTATTACGCGATTCTCGGCGTCAGTCGAGAGGCGACACCGCAGGAGATTGATCGCGCCTATCGCAAGCTCGCTCGCCGATACCATCCCGAACTCAATCCCGGCGATGAGGAGGCGGAGGAGATCTTCCGTCGCATCGCTGAGGCCTATGAGGTGCTGAGCGATCCCCGAAAGCGCCAGATTTACGACCGGTACGGCGAGTATCGAGAGGATCTGGACCCCGAGGCGCGGCCTGCCGCTGACGTTCTTTTCGAGGGTTTTGACTTTGGGTTAGGAGAGAAGTCCTTCGGCGATATTTTTGAAGAGTTGTTCGGCGAGGAGGCGGCTCGGAAAAAGGAGCCCCAGCGCGGAGCCGATCTGGAGGTTCCGCTGGCGGTGACATTTGAACAGGCTCTGACCGGGACGACGGCGACGGTGACGGTGCGACGGAGTGAAACCTGTACGATGTGTGGCGGTCGTGGAGAGACGAGCGAGCCTCCGACGACATGTTTTCGCTGTGGCGGATCGGGACGCAAACAGATCAGTCGGGGGCGGCTGCGGTTGAGCGCCCGTTGCGACCACTGTCAAGGAACCGGTCGCAGTCATCCCCTCTGCCCCCGATGTCGCGGCGAGACGCGCACGCCGCTTACCGAGACGATCACCGTTCAGATTCCGCCCGGCGTGGATACCGGTTCGCGCATTCGTGTTCCTGAGAAAGGCGAAGCCGGCCTGTACGGAGGTCCTCCGGGCGATCTCTACATCGTCACCAACGTGGGGACCCACCCGTTTTTCGTGCGCAAAGGCGACAACATCTACTGCACCGTGCCCATCACTGTTGCCGAGGCCATTCTGGGAGCGAAGATCGAGGTCCCGACGATTCGCGGGAAAGCCTGGCTGCGAATCCCTCCGGGAACGCATTCGGGGCAGGTCTTTCGCCTTCACGAACAAGGGGTGCCGAGCTTGCGGGGAGATGTTTGTGGCGACCAGTATGTCGAAGTCAAGATCGTCATCCCTCGGTTGGTGGATCAACGATCGCGCGAGCTGATTCGGGAATTCGAGGAGCGGAATCCGGAGAATCCTCGCGCCGAGCTGGACCGGATCGCGCCGATTATCCGGCAGGCCGACGGCGAGTCGTGAATTGACAGGTTCGCTCCGGCTCAGTAGTCTTTTTAAGCCGACCTTGATGGAGGAGGTTAATTTCGCCGATTGAAGAAGGTCATCCTGGCACAGAAAGGGATCGAATCACTCTTTGGCCCCAACGACCAGAATCTCCGACTGCTCGAATCGGCCCTCCAGGTTCAGGTGGACGCGCGGGGTGGAGACCTGATCATTCAGGGGGAGCCGGAGGATGTAGCGACGATGGAGCGCATCCTCAACGAGTATGCCGCCTTGGTGGAAGAGGGGCGGCAGCCGTCGGATCGAGAGCTGCGGCTGGTGCTGCGGCAAATCGCGGAGGATCGTTCCTACAGTCTGGCCGACCACTTCCGCCTGGGAACGCTCACGCTGACGGGCAAAAAAGCGGTGGTGGCTCGCTCGCCCAATCAGCTCCGGTATTTGCAGGCGATGGAGGCCAACGATCTCGTCTTCGCCATCGGCCCGGCAGGAACCGGCAAGACCTACCTGGCCGTCGCCACGGCGGTGCAGATGCTCCTGGCCAAGCGCATCCGTCGCATCATTCTCACCCGGCCGGCTGTCGAAGCCGGAGAGAAGCTCGGCTTTCTCCCCGGCGATATTCAGCAGAAAGTGGACCCCTATCTCCGCCCGCTCTATGATGCCCTCTATGACCTGCTCGACTACGAGCGGATCGAACGGCTCCTCGAACGCATGGTGATCGAGATTGCTCCGCTGGCCTTCATGCGGGGGCGCACGCTGTCGGAAGCCTTCATTATTCTCGACGAAGGCCAGAATACGACGTCCGAGCAAATGAAGATGTTCCTCACTCGCATCGGCCTGGATTCCAAGGTGGTCGTCACCGGCGATATTACCCAGATTGACCTCCCGCCGGGCAAGAAATCGGGACTGGTGGAGGCTCAGGAATTGTTCGCGGGTCTGCCGGGCATCGCCTTCGTCTACTTCACCGAACGAGATGTCGTGCGCCATCCCCTGGTGAAAGCGATCATCAAAGCCTACGAGGATCACAGCCGAGGAGGCCGTCACAATCACACCACGTCGAGCGAAACAGTCCCCACGGAGTCGCGGTGACGGGGGAGGGGAAGCGATGGTGTACGTTCTCAATCGTCAACGTGCCGTGCGCCTGAACGGTCGGCGGTGGAGCCGGTTCGCCCTGCGTGTTCTGCAGGAGCTGGGAGTATCGCATCGCGATGTCTCGCTCGTTTTCGTCAGCGACGTGGCGATGCGCCGACTGAACCGGCAGTTCCGCGGGAAGGATCGCCCGACCGATGTCCTGGCCTTCCCGTGCGATCCCCTCGAAGGAATAGACTGCGACTACCTCGGCGATGTCGTCGTTTCGGTGGAAACGGCCCGACGACAGGCGGCCCACCATCGCATCCGACTGGAGCGGGAGCTGAAGAACCTCATCATTCACGGCCTGGCCCATCTGTGCGGCTACGATCATGAGACCGACACTGGTGAGATGAGACGGCTGGAACGGCGATTGCGACGGCGGTTGATCTCGTCGTCGGGGACGGGAAAGGCGCGACGGCAAAAGGACTGAGCCAGAAGCTATGTTCGCCCTTTTTATCGGTCTCATCGGTGTGCTCGTCTTCCTCTCCACGTTTGAGAGCGCGGTGACGCAACTGAGCGAGGTTCAGCTTCGCGTCCTCCGGGCGGAAAATGAGCGCAGTTTTCACGCGCGGTTTTTGCGCGAGCTGGTGGAGAATCGTCATCGGCTGCTGCTCACCGTCAGCATGGGCGTACAATTGATGATCATCTCGCTGACGATCACGCTCGTGACCCTGCTCCAATCGGAGGGGCGGGAACACCCGCTCCTCATGGGACTGGTGGGAATGGTCCTCGTCGTCAGTGTGTTTCGCCAGTTTCTGCCTCGTATGCTGGCGCAAAACAATCCGGAGAAGGTCCTGTTGCGGCTGCTGCCCGCCTTATCGGCAGTCTACAATGTCCTCTGGCCGCTCGCCTATCCGATTTATCGGGCACTGCAGTCGGTGAAAACCGCGTCGGTCGCCGAACCCGCCGGCGAGGAAGGCAGCGACGAGGAGATTCAAGCGTTCATTGATGTCGGCGAGGAAGCGGGCATCATCGAGGAGTCCGAGGGACAGCTCATTCAATCCATCGTGGAGCTGGGCGACAAACAGGTCCGGGAGCTGATGATCCCGCGCAGCGACATCGTGGCGGTGGATGCCAGCGCGACCATCGAGGACGCCATCCGGGTGGCCGTCGAATCGAACTACTCCCGGCTGCCGGTATACAAAGAGACACTCGATGACGTCATCGGAATCGTCTATCTCCGCGACCTGTTGAAAAAATTTCTCCGCGGGGGGGCCGTCGAGCGCGTCACCGGCGTCATGCGGCCGGCGTACTTCGTCCCGGAGACGAAACGCGCAGCCGATTTGCTCGATGAGATGAAACGGGCCCGAACGCACATTGCGCTGGCGGTGGACGAATATGGCGGGATTGCCGGTCTCATCACCCTGGAGGATATGATCCAGGAGATCGTCGGGCCTATCGAGGATGAAGATCAACCGGTCCCGGCGGACATCATCGCGCAACCTGACGGCAGCGTGCTCGTGCGCGGCACGACCGATGTGCGAAAACTCGAACTGCTCTTTGGGACCGAGATTGACGCCGATGATTTCACCACCGTGGCTGGGCTCATCCTCAAACATCTGGATCATCTGCCGGCGGTGGGCGAAGGCGTGCAATGCCACGGACTGCGATTTGAGGTGGTGGATGCTGATCCGCGCCGGATCCGGATGGTTCGGATTCGGCCCGTCGCCCCGATGGCCTCCGGATCCGATGCCGACGCGCGCTCGGTCTCCGTCGCCAAACCGGAACGCTCATGACCGACATAACGCTCTCACCCCTTCCCGACGCGCTCGACGAGGTCGTGCCGGACGAGCGACGAAAATCGGGACTGGTTGCGCTCATCGGCCGACCGAATGCGGGGAAATCAACACTGCTCAATCGCCTCATCGGACAGAAGATCGCCGCCGTCTCCGACAAACCGCAAACGACGCGCTGGCGAATTCGCGGTATTCTCACCGAGGAGCGCGGCCAGATCATCTTCGTGGATACGCCCGGCATTCACAAACCGAAGCATCAGATGAACGTCCGCATGATGCGCGCCGTCGGCCGGGCCATCGAGGACGTGGATCTGGTCCTGCTCCTGGTGGATGCGTGCGAATCGTTCGGCAGTGGCGATCGCTTTGTGCTCGACCTGGTGAAGCGGGCAGCCAAACCGACCTTTCTCCTCCTCAACAAGATTGATCGGCTCGCCGATAAGCGAACGCTTCTGCCGCTCATTGATCTCTACCGCCGGGAGTACGATTTCGCTGAGGTGATCCCCATCTCCGCTCTCACCGGGGAGAACCTCTCTCTGCTCGTGGAGAAGATTTTCGAATATCTGCCGGAGGGGCCGCTCTATTATCCCGAAGGGGAGATCACCGATCAGCCGGAGCGGGTCATCGTCGCCGAGATCATCCGGGAAAAACTCCTCATGGTCACTCACGACGAGCTTCCCTACGTCACGGCCGTGGTGACCGAGCAGTTCCATGACGAGGGATCTTTGCTGCGGATTCACGCGATCATCCTCGTCGAGCGAGAATCGCAAAAGCCCATCATTATTGGCAAAGGGGGAGAACGCCTGAAAAAAATCGGCACGCTGGCGCGCGAGGAGATCGAGTTCTTGTTCGGCAAGAAGGTCTTCCTTCAGTTGTACGTCAAGGTGCGCGAGCGCTGGCGGGACAGCGAGGCCGTTCTCGATCAGATCGGATTTGAACGCTGAAGTGGGTGGGAGCGACAGAGGTCCCGAGCTTTATGATCCTCCGTCCGCGAGAGCGGACAGGATCTCGGCGACCTCGCGATGACATCTGAACCGTTCGGGCGGTCTTTCGGAGGGAACGGTCCTGGGAGCCGTCTCCGACAGACCTTCTCATGAAGCGAGGCCGTCGCTCGGGAGCGAGGAAAATCTCACCGCAGGGGAGCGCGGAGGGAGAGAGAAGTGGTGAGACGATCCGTGCCCATCTGTGGTGAAAGTCGGAGGAGTCATTCATGGAGCCCCGGCTCCACCCGGGAACAATGAAAATCGGAGCCCCGGGATGAAAAAGGGCCCACGGATGATTGATCGGTGGGGGCCTTTCATCGGCGGCAACGGTTTTCTCCCTCGATCCGCGTGGTTTGGCGGGCTATTTTCGGAGGAACGATGACGAGACTCAAAGTGATTGCTGCGATTCTGGCCGTCTATGGTTTCTTCATGCTCAGCGGGGGAATCGTCGCGGATGCCTTCGGATTGCCGCCCAGAGCGCAGGTGGGGATGGCGGTCGGAGGGTTCCTCCTGCTCGTTTCGGCATTCGGATTATGGCGGCAGCGCCGGTGGGCAGCCGTGCTGGCGGTCGTGAGTCTGCTGACGATCAGCGGGGTGGTTTACTACAACGACTATCTGACCGATGGGACGGGCCAGGTTCACTGGCCGAGTCATTTGATTCGGGGACTGGTGGGGCTCGTTCTCATCGTCCTGATCCTCCGCGGCTGGAGGGTCTTAAAGTGAGGGATGACGGGCTCCCCCTTTCACTCGGTGAGCCAGTTGTAGTAGGATATGTCCCGGCTTTCAGGCAGAGGTGATCGTCAGGCATGACACAGGTTTACATCAAAGACGTGGGACGGTACGTTAACCAGGAGGTCACGCTCAAAGGCTGGCTCTACAATCTGCGGTCGAGCGGAAAGATTCTCTTCCCGCAAATTCGTGATGGCTCCGGCATCATTCAAGGCGTGGTGGTGAAATCGGCGGTGTCACCGGAGGTGTGGGAGGGATTTGAACGTCTCACGCAAGAATCCTCGATCATCGTACGGGGGCGCGTGCGGGAAGACAAGCGGGCCCCTGGAGGATATGAGATTGATGTCAACGACTTGCAGATCGTGCAGATCGCCGAGCCCTATCCCCTGGGGAAGAAGGATCACGGCATTGACTTCCTCATGGATCATCGGCATCTGTGGCTGCGATCGCGTCGCCCTCATGCCGTTTTGAAAGTTCGGCACGAGGTCATTCGAGCGATCCGCGACTTCTTCGATTCCAACGGGTTTGTCCTCTGCGATGCCCCTATTTTCACTCCGGCGGCCTGTGAGGGAACGACGACGCTGTTCGAGGTGAATTATTTTGACGAGCAGAAAGCCTATCTCACACAGTCGGGCCAGCTCTATAACGAAGCGGCCTGCATGGCCTTTGGCAAAGTCTACTGTTTTGGGCCGACCTTTCGGGCTGAACGATCCAAGACGCGACGGCACCTGACGGAGTTCTGGATGGTCGAGCCGGAGGTGGCCCACGCCACGCTCGAGGACATGATGCAGCTTGGCGAGCAGTTGATCCTGTACATCTTGGGTCGCGTCCTGGAGGCGAATCGAGCGGAGCTGGCCGTGCTGGAGCGAGATGTGTCGAAGCTCGAACGCATCGCGCCTCCTTTTCCGCGTCTGACCTACGAAGAAGCGGGCCGCCTGCTTCACCAGGCGGGTATTCCTTTTGAATGGGGCGACGATTTCGGCTCTCCACAGGAGACCTTCCTGTCCCAGCAGTTTGATCGCCCCGTGATGATCCATCGGTATCCGGCGGCGGTGAAGGCGTTTTACATGGAGCCTGATCCGGAACGGCCGGACCTGGCCCTCTGCGTGGATGTTCTGGCTCCGGAAGGATACGGCGAGATCATCGGCGGAGGGCAACGGATAGCGTCGCTGGAGCTGCTCGAGGAGCGCCTTCGTCAGCACCAGCTTCCCCGCGAGGCCTTCGAGTGGTATCTCGATCTTCGACGATTCGGTTCGGTCCCTCATGCGGGTTTTGGCATGGGGATTGAACGGGTCGTCGCCTGGATCTGCGGTCTGGAGCATGTCCGCGAAGCGATTCCTTTCCCCCGCATGCTTTACCGCTTGAGGCCCTGAAAGGGAAGGTCCTACTGATCGTGGAAGGGGGGAACCGTGGGGGTCTTCGACATCTACGACAAATTGAAAGACAAGTTGGGCGAAGAAGAGACCCGGCTGCTCATGCAATACTTCGACGAACGGTTTCTGGCCGGCGTCGCCACCAAGGGGGATCTCAACAAATCAACGGCGGAGCTGAAAGCCGTCGAGGAGCGCCTCAACGCGCGGTTGGAAGAGCTGACCAAGCGGGTGCGCACGGAGATCAAAGCCCTGGAGGAGCGCCTCGGCGGTCGCCTGGAACCGCTCGATCATCAGGTGGCCGAACAGGGGCGCAGCCTGGAGGCGCGCTTGCGGGAGTTCGAGGCGCGATTCCAGCAGAACGTCGCCCCGGTGCTGGAGCAATTCGGCGGGACAGTTCAACAGCTCAACGAACGCCTCGACGGACGCCTGCATGAATTCGACGAGCGCCTGGGAGCTGCCCTCACCGGCTTGCCCGAACGGGTCAATCGCAGCCTCGGGTCTCTCGATCAACGCCTGGTGGACGAAATCAAATCGCTCCAGGAATGGATCCGCATGCGCATTGAGTCGCACGAGGAGAATCTGGCCGGCGAGATCAAGAAGGCCAAGGGAACTCTCATCTTCTGGATGTTCACCTTCTGGCTCATCACCGTTGTCGTAATTCTCGGTACGCGGTTGCTCCTTCGTTAGAAGGCACAGGTGGAGCGGTATGACCCGACCTGACACCGCCATACGCTCGTTCGTCCAACGGACTCATCCTGCTCATACGGAGGTGACAGCTCATGCTTCCCACGCTCCACGATACATCACCCGTGCTGCTTGATTCTCCTCTGGGACGCGTTTCTCGGACCAGGACTCGGAGGTGGAGGCGCAGGATCCCGTTCGCTGTGGACCCCACACGACTCTTTCTTCGCTTCATCGAAATGGCCGAACTGCGGCCGGGGCACACCGTCATGGACGTCACGTTCCAGGGCAGTTTGTTTGCTCTTCAACTGCTTCGGCTGGTCGAACCTCAGGGAAAGGTTGTCTGCGTCGCCTTCACTCCCGACCATCTCGAACGCGCTCGAGCGGAAGCGCGGTCGTTCGGATTAGCTGTGGAAGCCCGCCTCGACTGGCGACTCCTGACGGCGAGCCGATTCCCCTTCGACGACGGGCAGTTCGATGTCATTACCTGTCACGGAGGATTCCGCTTTCTGAATGCATCCCGATTTTTCCAGGAGGCGGCGCGCGTGCTCGCGCCGGGAGGGCGACTTGTCCTGAGCGAGCGCCTGCTGCGGGCGACGTCGTTCGATCCGTTGTTCCTGAAACTGCGCCGCCTAAGCTATCGCTACTTGTGGAGAAACATCGAGGAAGCCGAAGCCACCTTCCATACGGCCGATGATCTGGCCGAAATGGCTCAGGCCGCTGGCTTCCGCCAGATTTTCATTCGCGGCCTGGAGCGTCCCCGATGGGGACGTCTGCCGGTGCTCTCCATTGTTCGTGCTCTCAAGTAACGGCGCTCCCTGTGGGGGAAGGCCCTTCTCCTGAGTACGGCCCCGACGGTGTGCCGTCTTCACGCGGGAGGTCTCGGATGAAGAAGATCAAAATCCTCGGCGTGCCGATGGATCTGGGAGCCGACCGACGCGGTGTGGACATGGGTCCTTCGGCCATGCGCATTGCCGGTCTTCGGCCTCGACTGCACGCCCTCGGCTATGACGTAGAAGACCTGGGTAATATCTCCGTCGCTATCCCGGAAGTGTTGCGCGTGATTGATAAAAGGGCCAAATACCTGCCCGAAGTCGCTCACGTGAGCAGAGAGTTGGCGCAACGGGTTCGGACCATCGTCGCCGACGGAGCCATTCCGCTGGTCCTCGGAGGCGACCAATCCGTCTCCATCGGGACGATTGCCGGTGTCGCGTCTCATTACCGCCAGCGCGGCCAGCGTATCGGCGTCATCTGGTTCGACGCCCATGCCGATATGAACACGCCCGAGACGACACCATCGGGCAACATTCACGGTATGCCCTATGCGATCTCGCTCGGCATGGGACCGAGCGAACTGACCGAGATCGAGGGATTTTCGCCCAAGCTCGATCCCTCGGTGTGCACGCTCATCGGTCCCCGCAACATTGATCCGCTCGAACGCGAGAACGTGCGACGAAGCGGGATCAAAGTCTTCACCATGCGCGAGCTGGATGAGCTGGGGATGCGGGAAGTCATGCGCCAGGCCATCGAGATCGCCACGCGGGACACGGTGGGATTTCACGTCAGCGTGGATATGGACTTTTTCGATCCCACCTATGCTCCGGGCGTGGGCACGCCCGAACGGGGAGGGGCGACCTATCGGGAAGGTCACCTGGCGATGGAACTGATCGCCGACACGAAAAAGATCGTCTCCCTGGAGATCGTCGAAGTTAATCCCGTTCTCGATGAGCGCAACCGCACGGCGGAATTCGCCGTCGAATTGGTTCTGTCGGCATTCGGCAAGAGAATCCTTTAGCGGGCCCAAAGGGTCCCCTCGCCTCGCGCCGATCCCTGGCGGGCCGATTCGATCACTGCCGCGAAGGACCCGCTCACGGCCGCCGGATGGAGAACCTCTGGCTCAAGACGCTTGTGAGGTCATCCCTCCGCCAAGCCGCCGGAGTGTGACCGCGCCCGACGACCGACTCTCCGGGCGGGTGAGGCTCACGCCCGATTCTCGATTCCGTGCTATACTTGCCGATGGAGGCGGAAACAGATGAGAAAGCTCCGCGTGGCTGTGATCTTCGGTGGTCGGTCGGGCGAACACGAAGTCTCGCTTCGGTCGGCAGCGTCCATTATTCGGGCGATGGACAGAAACAAGTATGACATCATCCCCATCGCCATCACCAAAGAGGGACGATGGCTGTCGCCCGCCGAGTCCGAGAAACTGCTTCCTCAGGAAGTTCTCACGGCGCCAACGGATTCGGTGGCGCTCCTGGCCGATCCGGTGGAGCAGTCCCTCGTTCGCTTTGACGGCGAGTGCCGCATTCTCAAACGCGAACGGGTGGATGTCGTCTTCCCCGTCCTCCACGGCCCCTACGGGGAAGACGGAACGATCCAGGGATTATTCGAGATGGCCAACATCGCCTACGTCGGTTCGGGCGTGCTGGCCTCGGCCGTCGGCATGGATAAGCACGTCATGAAACGGCTCTTCCGCGAAGCCGGCCTTCCGGTCGTGCGGTTCATCGCCTTTCTCCGCACGGAGTGGGAGGAGAATCCCCGTCGTCTCTGCCGCCGCGTTCTGGACGAAATCGGCCTGCCCTGCTTCGTGAAACCGGCCAATCTGGGGTCATCAGTGGGAGTGACGAAGGTCAAGGCAAAAGATCATCTGGCTGAGGCGATTGATCTGGCCGCCGCGTATGACCGGAAGATCATGGTCGAGGAGGCGATCACCTGCCGGGAAATCGAAGTCAGCGTCCTGGGCAACGATCATCCCATCGCCAGTTTGCCCGGAGAAATTATTCCCGGCGCCGAATTTTATGATTACGCCGATAAGTATCTCAACGATGCCGCTCAACTCATCGTCCCGGCCCGACTCCCGCAGCGCGTGATTCGCCGCTTTCAGCAGCTTGCCATTCGTGCCTTTCAAACGATTGACGCCGCCGGGCTCGCCCGCGTGGATTTCTTCCTCGAACGGGGCACGAATCGAATCATCATCAACGAGATTAACACCATGCCGGGTTTCACCGAGATCAGCATGTATCCCAAGCTCTGGGAGGTCAGCGGCATTCCTTTTCCGCAGTTGGTGGATCGCCTCATCGAGCTGGCTCTGGAGCGTCACCGGGAGAAATCACGCTCTCGCACAAGCTACGAGCCGCCCCGGTGATTCTCATCCCTCAGGTTCCAAGCGTCCGCTTCTCCGTCGGCGATAGCCCGCGTAGATGAGGGCTCCGGGCACACTCGCCACCACCGTCACCAGCAGCCACACGAGCGACAGAAGCACACACGCTTCCGCGGGAACGCCCACCGAGGAGAAAAACACAAGGAACCCATATTCTCGCACGCCCAGACCGTAGAGCGTCACCGGAACCATGCTCAACACCGAAATGATGGGGACGAAGACGAGAAAATAGGTCAGGGGGACGGCGATCCCCAGAGCGCGAGCGGTGATCGAGGTCGCACCGATCAAAAGCAGATCAAAGAGAAGCGAGATGCCGACGGCGGCGGCGATCACGCGAGGGGACTGACGATAGGCCCGACACGCCTCGCTCCAGCGAGCGATGATCCGTGTGAGCGTCTGTGCGCCGATGCGGCGACTCTGACGTTCCATCCAGCGGTAGGTTGTCTCCCGAAAGAGGATGACGTTCGCCGCTCCATAGACGAGCAATCCTCCAAGCAGGGGGTAGACCAGCGGAACATCGCTCACCCGAACATCTCCCGCGGCCGCGGTGATGGTGGCCAGAAGCAGGAGCGCCAGTAGCCCCGTGTTCCGATCCATGAACACCGATGCGGCCGAGGTTGTCGCCGATCCTGTTTCCCCCGCCAGATAGTAGACTTTCACCGCATCTCCACCGATCACCGTGGGGAGGAAAAAATTGAAGAACATGCCGAGGAAATAAAAACCCACCAGCCGGAGATACGCTACCGCCAATCCGAGGGGAGCAAGCAGAATCCTCCAGCGATAGGAGCTGAGAAGTTGACCGACGAGATAGAGCACGACGGCCAGGAGAAAGAGATCGCCTCGCAGCGAGGCGATGATCCCCCGCGCCTGCTCCCACTGAATGCGCCGGGCGAGCACCCCGAGGAGAGCGACGCTCACGCCGGTTCGGATCACAATGAGCGCCCATTTCTTCACGGCGAGAAAGTAGACGAGAGGCGTCGTCAGGCTGTCAATAGCGCCATCGGCCTCCGGAGGCCGTTTGCACAAAGTGCGGGAGATCTCCTCGTGGGGCAGGTCAGCGACCGGAAGGGGACCTTCGGGAACAGCGCGAGTCTGCGCAAACGCAGAGGCGGGACGGGCCATCGTCTCGCCGGAACCCGTCGGGCATCAGATGTCAAAGTAGACGACCGCCGTCCACTCTCCCTCACGCTCTTCGACGCTCAGTTGGTGGAGCGTGACGGCCTTGACGTGCATGCGCCCGTCGTGACGATCAGGATCGAAGCGCTCGCCACGCACGCGGGCGCGCAGTTCCTGAGGGGACAGCGCGATGATCTCCACCTCGGCCATGGCGAGTTTGTCGGCGTCCAGCAGATAGATGATCTCGCTCAAGAAGTCATAGAGGAGTTCTTCGTACCCGTTCGCGCGGAGAGTGATGAGGCGCTCCTGCTGAGGGGTCACGCGTTCGGGATCATACATGAGATGGAAAAGTCCTCGGGCCGCTTCCGCGAAAACCTCTTCGGCGCTTCGCCCGCGAGCCCGGACACCGATGTCCGCTGTATGGTCGAGGAATTCAAAGCCGGGTGACATAGCCGGAGAAGGGTGTCGTGGCTCTCTGCGTGTGAGTCGTCGAGTCCCGCATCCGCTCAGGACACGGGAGCGGGAAGAACTCCGAGCGCCTGCTGAATTCTCCCGATGAGCCGGCGCTGGACTTCAGGAAAGGGGCCTTCCAGCGAGCACCCCGATGCGTTCCGATGACCGCCGCCGCCGAACTCGCTGGCGATCCGGGCGACATTGACGGCTCCTTTTGACCGCAGGGAGACGCGATAACTTCCAGGGGCCAGTTCTTTGAAAAAGGCGACGACCTCGACATCGGCAATCGCCAGGGGATAGTTGACGATGCCGTCGCAGTCATCCTCACAGGCTCCGGCGCGATGCATCATCTCTTGCGTCATCACGATCCAGGCGATCCGTCCGCTCTCGTCGCACTGGAGCGTGGACAGGACCACGCCCATGAGCTGCACCTTGCAGAAGGGAAGGCTGTAGTAGATGGAGCGAGCGATTTTCGCCGGTTTCACTCCGTAGCGGACAAGCTCGCTGGCCACCTTGAAGGTGCGCTCGGTTGTGTTGGAGAAGTGAAACGACCCGGTGTCGGTCAGGATCGCCGCGTAGACGCACTCGGCGATCTCGACGGTGACCTTCACGCCGAGAGCCTTGCAGAGGTTGTAAATCATCTCGCCGACGGCCGACGCCGTGGAGTCAATCCAGTTAATGTCGCCAAACAGCTCGGTCGTCGAGTGGTGATCAATGTTGACGAGGAAGTAATTCTTGAGGTCCGTCAGGCCGGGGCGATCGGCATCGCTGCACTCGATGACGAAGACCGCATCATAGGGAGAGCCAAGCTGCGAGAGCCGTACAATGCGCTCGACTCCGGGAAGCTCGCCGTAAATGCGCGGCACCGGATCCTTCATCACCACGACGACATCTTTGCCAAGACTCTCCAGAATGTGCATGAGGGCGAGCGAGGACCCGACACCATCGCCATCCGGTCGCCGATGAGAAGTGATGGCGAACCGGCTTTTACTTTCGATCAGCTCGACAACCTGGCTGAGCATGAGTAAGAGACCAGAATTATAACGGCCCTCGAAGGCGAGTCAAGACAGTGTTCGCCGTTGGGTCGAAGGGGCGGACTTTTGAAACAGCGATTTTGGCAGATGGAGAATCCGGGCGTCTGTGGTGGAGTCGGAGGGCCGGGCGTTTCCCCGTCCGATCAGGGAACGCCAACAATGGCAATGTCATGGCGATTGGCCAGAGCCAGGAGGTC
>DATLZR010000165.1 GCA_035573895.1 Blastocatellia bacterium
CCCGCCGCAAGAATCAGCGGCTCGTCGGTCAGACGGTGACCGTTCTCCTCGAAGGATATTCTGCCGAGACGGACGTCCTGTTGCGCGGGCGGATGGAATCGCAAGCGCCGGAGATTGATGGCCACGTCCTGTTGAACGAAGTTCCCGACGGCCTCTCTCTTCAACCGGGAGATTTCCTCCGTGTTCAGATCACGCGCGCTCTGGATCACGATCTCATCGGACGGGTGGTCGGAGTGGAGGAACGCGCCCGGTCTCTCTCCCCGGGTGTCCGTCTGGCGGTGTGAACCGCCTGCTCCGCTGGGAAGCCCGATGGCTCGCCCAACGCAAACCCCTCAACGGAAGCGAAGCGACCTTCTTGCGCGCGTCCTGGCAACCGGTTTCGGATGTGGTTACTCGCCGGTGGCTCCGGGAACCGTGGGGGCTCTGGTGGGCGTCGTCCTCTTCTGGGCGAGTAAGGGCCTGGAGCGAATCAGCGGTGTGAGGTTTCTCACGCTCGGCCTGGGATGGTTGGTGCTCAGCATCGGCATCTGGGCGGCATCGCGAGCCATGAGCGAATGGGGAACGAAAGACCCGCCATCGGTGGTCATTGATGAGATGGCCGGCCAGATCATCGCGTTGTTGCTCACGCCTCAACTGAATGAAGCCCTGATGCGGGGATTGTACACCCAGGCGGCAGTTTTCTCTCTCCTCTCCTTTGCGTCGTTTCGCCTCTTCGACATCCTGAAGCCCTATCCGATCAAACGGCTGGAACAATTGAGCGCGGGTCTCGGCATCATGGCCGATGATGTGATGGCCGGCGTGTATGCCGGAGTCCTGCTGCATCTGTCCTTGCTGCTTGGCTCTTATTTGTCGTCGTTGTGAGGAAAGGGGAGCTTGGCGATGAGCACGATCCACAGAGATGAGCAGGGATTCTCTCTCATCATCTGTGCGAGCCCGTGCACATCGGGGGTAATTTCGGGGATGGAATCTCTATGAGATCAGCCAAAACATTGCGAGCGGAGATCATCGCTGTCGGCTCGGAGCTGCTCACGCCCTTTCGCGTGGATACGAACTCGCTCTGGCTGACGGATCGGCTGAATGCTCTGGGCATCACCGTCGAGATGAAGTCGGTGGTGGGCGATGACGAGACCCGGCTGGAGCAGGTTCTTCGAGAATCGCTCAAACGGTCCGACATCGTCATTACGACGGGCGGGCTCGGACCAACCGAAGACGATGTGACGCGCAAAGCGGCGGCGCGCGCGCTCGGTCGTGCCCTCATTCTCGACGATGCCGTGCTCGCACGCATCCGCGAGCGATTCGCCCGTCGGGGAATTCCCATGCCGGCGATCAATGAGCGCCAGGCGTTGGTCCTCGATGGAGCCGTTGTCCTGGAGAACAAATACGGGACCGCTCCCGGCCTCTTCGTTGAGGACAAAGGCAAGCGCCTTTTCTTGCTCCCCGGACCGCCATCGGAGATGAAGGTTGTGTTCGAGGAAGAAGTCGCGCCGCTGCTAGCGGGTCTGTCCGGCGGACTGAAGATTCATCGGCGGGTCGTCAAAATCAGCGGCATGACGGAATCCGCCGTAGATCAAGCGGTCGCTCCCATCTACCAGCGGTATGACAATCCCCGGACCACGATTCTCGCCACCACGGATGGCATCGAACTTCATCTGACGGCCCGCGCCGAAACCGATGAGGAAGCGGACCGGCTCCTGGTCGAAGTCATTGATCAGATCGAGGAGAAACTGGGAGCGCATGTCTACAGCACGCGAGGGGAATCCCTGGAAGAGGTCGTGGGGCGGTTGTTGCTCATCAAGCGCTATACTCTGGCGGTGGCCGAGAGTTGTACGGGAGGGCTCATCGCCAAACGATTGACCGATGTTCCCGGCAGCTCGCAGTACTTCCTGGGCGGTGTGGTGGCGTATTCGGATCAGGCCAAGCAGGAACTGCTCGGTGTGCCTCCGGAACTCATCGCGACGCACGGCGCGATCAGTCGCCCCGTCACCGAAGCGATGGCCACTGGCGTCAAACAGCGTCTGGGATCAACGCTGGGAGTTGCCGTGACCGGAGTTGCCGGTCCCACCGGAGGGACGCCGGAGACGCCCGTCGGTCTCCTCATCATCGGATTGGCCGACGATGTCCACGTCGAAAGCCGGGCCATCACCCTCACCGGCGACCGCGAGCGCATCCGCGAACTGGGGGCGTTGCTGACGCTCTCGCTTCTGCGTCAGCGCCTGCTGTGAAGAGGGATCCGGTGCGCCCGGAAGGAAAGTGAGTTCTCCCGGGGTGCCCGGCTTATCCGCTGGGCGATTTCCTCTGGGGCGGATGATGCCGACAGCCCATCGCGCCGGTGACAGGATGGAGGAGACCACCCGCTGAAGCTCGGCGCTTGTGAGGGCGCGCAGTTTCTCCTCGTCAGCCTCAACGCTCTGGGGTTTGGCCGTGAGGAAGAACCGTCGAGCATAATCGAGCAGAAGTTCCCCGGGGTGTTCCCGGCGTGCTGCCTCCGCCCCGATCGTGGCAGTGATCGCCCGTCGAAGCTCCTCATCACCGAGAGCGGTCGCAGTGTATCGGGAGAGTTCCTGCTGGAGGGCCTGTCGCGCCGGAGTCTCGCTTTCGGGCGAGCTGATCAGATGAATCGTGATGGAGCTGCCAGCGACTCGTGGTTCGACGGTTGCCGTGAGCCAGGCAGCCAGGGCCTGTTGATGCTGGAGGGACCGACGAATGACTCCTCCGGGTCCGAAAGCGAGATGGTGCCACACGGTCAGAGCAAACATTTCATCGCTTGAACCCGCCGGACCGAGAAACCCCACCGTCTGGACGGCGGCGCGGCAGGCTCTCTCCTCGACCTTCGTCACCGGCTGAGACGGCGCTCTGGCCGAGGAGACGTAAAATGTGCGTTGGAGATCGTCGCGGCGAATTTCTCTCGCCATGATGCTGGAGATGAGGGCCGACCCATCCGTATCTCCGACGATGAAGATCACGGGGAACTGTTTCCTCACCAGGCGGTCGTACCAGGCGACGACCTGCTCGCGCGTCAACGTCTTCACCGTCCGCTCGTAGCCCCATCGAGGCCAGCCGTAGGGAAGTTCACCGTAGAGTCCCTGTGCCGTCAGCTCGGACGAATGTGCGGGGAGGTCGTCCGCTCGAGCGCGGATCTCTCCGAGAAGCACCTCCTGCTCTCGCGCGACATCCACTTCCCGGAAGGCCGGATGCTCGATGAGATCAACGAGCAGCCGTGTGGCCGCTTCCTGATTGTGTGACGGAACGCTCAGGAGGAACCCACAGAAATCGGGTTCGTTGACGAGCGTCACCTGGGCGCCCCACTGTTCCAGCCGCAGAGCCACCTCGTCGCTCGAAAGAGGTGTTCGTCCGCCCACGCCGGCGAGCATGGCCCGGAGCGTCAGCTCGGTGATGCCGGCAGTAGAGGCGGACTCGAAGAGTCGCCCGCCCTGGAAAAAGATTCCCACCATCACCACCGGACGCCGACGATCTTCTCGAACGAAGGCTCGCGGCCCCTCGAAGACGGAGAAATCTTTGAGCGGTTCCGGTTGAAGAGAGAAGATGACGGCTTCGCCCTCTCCTTCAGAGCGCGCGCGTTTTCCCTGTTCGACCACCGTCACCTCGGGCGCTCGTTTCAGTCGTTCGGTCGGTATGGTGGATTCCTTGAGGCCGGGGATCTGCGTCGTCAATCGCGCGGTGACCGTTTCGCCCGTCAAGGATCGGGAGGCCATCGTCTCGGGCAAATATTCGTGAAGCGCCGTATTGGCGAGAACGAGATAAGCGGCGCTTGCTTTTTGAACATCCTCGGCGGAAACGGCCGCCAGATGGGTCAGGAATTGCTCGCTCCGGCGAAAATCGTGGAGGAACAGCTCATCGGCGGCCAGGGCCCGGGCTTCTCCCTCGTAAGTGAGGAGCTGTTCCCAGTAGGCTCGTTCCAGGAGCGATTTGGCCCGTTGCAGCTCACCCGGCGCAATCAACTCACGACGCAGCCGTTCGATCTCCTCGAAATATGCCGATTCGGCTCGATCAAGATTGGCCGGATCGAGCCGAAGCTGAACGGCCAGATATCCCACATCTTTCGTGGCCCGGGCTTTCGCCGTGACATCAAAAACCAGCTTCTTTTCCTGGCCCAGGCTCCGCCACAGCCGCGACGCGCGTCCCTGACCGAGCACCGTGGCCAGAACCTGAATCGAGGGCCAGTCAGCGGCGTCAAAGCCCGAGGTGCGATGTACAAATGTCACCGTGGCGACGGATGTCTCGCCGTGATCTGCGGCATATCGAAGAGCCGGCGCCGGAGGCGACTCGGCGGGTGCAGGCTGTTGGGGTGGGACCGAGATCGTCGGCTGTGTTTGAGAGGGAGTGGCCGGTGTCCCCACCGTCGGGGGGGTGACAGCGGATTCTTGCGGCGTGGGCGACTTCGGTTCGGAAGACGCAGCCGCGATTGCTGTCGGTTGCGCTGCTGGCTTTTCCGGCTCGGTATATTCAAAATCGCCGAACAGAGCCTGGGCCGCTTCGATCATTTCAACCGTATTCACGGCTCCCACGATGGCGATCACAATTTTTTCCGCTCGATAGTGCCGACGGTAAAACTGCCGGAGCTGATCGAGGGTGATCGGAGGGAGAGAGCTTTCTCCCGGATTCAACGCCACTCCCACCCGGCGATCGGGAAATGCCATCTGGAGAGCACGTGCGAGAGACAGGGCATCGGGGCGGTAGACGGTCTGCTCCACGCGAAGGATTTCGAGTTCCCGGCGGAGCGCGTCTGCCTCCAGCGTCGGATGTTGGAGGACATCGGCGAGAATGTCGAGCGCCCGGCGGGCGTTGTCCGCCGGCACCGTGAGGCGAAAGATCGTTCGGTCGTCCTCGGTCGCCGAGCGGAAGACCGCACCGAGAGAGTGCAGATCAGCGAGGGGCTGATCGTTGGGTCGGCGGGTCGTCCCGCGAAATATCATTCGTTCGGTGAGCGCCGCCACGCCTCTGTCAGCGTCGGTTTCATCCCGTCGGCCCGTTTGAACCGTCGCGACGATGGCCGCCAGCGGCAAGGCGTATCGCTCGCGGATGATGAGCCGCAGACCGTTTCGCAACGTCACGCGCGTGGTGGCCATCTCCGGGAGATTCAGCTCGTCGGCGATCTCCGTCCCCTTTTTCACCGCCGGCGCAGAGGCCGTCCTGGCATCTCCACGGACGGACTCCTCCTTTTTCGGAGGCACGGGTTTTTCCTCCCGGGGCGGCGGAGGAGGCTGGCGTCGTCGTCCAGCTTGCGCCCGCGCCTCAGCGCTCGTGCCCCAGAGGAGAAGACACAAAAGGCCCAGAGTCGTAATCCGGCGTGCTCCCGTCATAGCGCGTCGGCCTAATTCTATCGTCAAAACCTGCAGGAGCCAAACCGATGCCGGGATTCGTTTGAAAGATCTCCGACCCGATTTTCATCTCCATCGGCTGAATCGGAGATGAAGGCCATGCCTTGGGAAGGCCGACGCGTGTGCGGGCGGCGACTCTTTTCTTGACAAACTCCGCGCAGTCCATCCACAATCGGTCTTCCGAGGTGCCATCCATGACGACACGGCGACTTTATTTTGCCATCATAGGGGCGCTGGTGGGCTTCCTCATCGGATACTTCTACGCTACCCATTACAATCGGCAGGCTCGGGTGACGACGGCCTCGCCCGGTGGCCGACCGGGCGCAACAACGACGGCGTTGCCGGCCGATCATCCTCCGATCGGTCCGAGCGAGGCCGAGATCACGCAATCGGTCCAGGCGGCCGAGCGGGATCGCGCGAATTTCCAGGCGCAGATGACGGCGGGGATGACACTCTATCGGGCGGGACGACTGGAGGAGGCGCTGAAATACTTCGAGCGCGCCAACGCGCTCAAGCCCGATGACTACGACACGCTCGTACAGTTGGGCAATGTCAACTTCGATCTCGGTGATCACTTCCTCGAGCATAACGACGTGGCCCAGTCCAATAGCCGATTCGCCGAGGCGAGTCGCTGGTACGAACGCGCTCTGGCGAAAAATCCCAACGATGTCAATGTGCGAACCGACTACGGATTGACCTTCTACAAACGGCAGCCACGGGATTTAGATCGAGCTATTGCCGCTTACAGGAAGTCGCTGGAGGTTGATCCCGAGCACACGCCGACGCTGTTCAACCTCACGGTAGCGCTCATGGAAAAGGGAGAATTCGATGAGGCCGAGGCCACGCTCCGTCGGCTCGAACAGGTCGCCCCGGCGGAAGCGGCCGTTAAAAATCTCCGTCAGGAACTGACTCGACGACGCGGCGGCAACGCCGGCTGAGGCTCAGATGTGTGACATCACGCGCACGGTCCGAGTGTTCGGAGCGCTGGTGAAAGCCTGATGGGGGCTCCGGGTTGGCGCGAGATTTTGTCGTTCCCCTCCGGCGTGGATTCTCGTGAGCTTCTCCTCACGTCGTCGGAGTTTCAGTCTTCGCCAGCCGCCGCAGTAAATCGGCGAGTTTTTCCTCGTCAACACGACCGGCTCGGGCAATCAGGCGAGCGGCCCGATCACAGATCTCCTGGAGCGGATGACCCGTGTGACCGCCGACCCAGGTCCAGGTCACGCGATGTCGGGCAGCCGCCTTGTCCAGTCGCTCCCAGAACGGATGATTGGCCCTGCGCCGGTAGTGTCCCGTCATCGTGAGGATGAGGTACTCCGAATCCGACATCACCTCGACGACGCAGGGCTCCTTGAGGGCTTCTAGTCCGATGGCCGCCGCAACAATCTCCGCCTGCTGATTGGTCGCCGAACCGAGATACTCGCCGATGATTCTTCTCTTTCCCCGATAGTCGAGAAGGGCCGCAGCGGCGGCACGGCGCTGCCCGCGAGAATCCTTCAGGCTACTTCCATCGCACACGATGAGCACGTGTTTCATTTGAGCACGACAAGGAGCGCGAACTTTCCGGTCCGCGACAATCCAAACCTGAGCCACGCTTTTTCGGAGGGATCAATAGGTCGTTCAATCAGTCACCCTCTCGATTCCCCGAAGAGGCGAGATCCTTCTCCAGGTCGGCCAGGTCATCGGGCGTATCAATATCCCTGAGGGGACGGGGGGAATTTACGCGATGTTCATGAACGCGGGCTCGATATTTCTCGATGAGAACGCGCCCGCCGACATCACCGGTCAACTGGAGAAGCTCGGGCAGGAGCACAGCCGAGAAGATCGTGGGGCTGCCACGCTGGCGAGCATGAACGGGATAACAGATGAGTGGGCGATGCCGAGCGAAACTCTCCAGAAGTGCGTCGAGAAGCGAGGAGGTGAGAAGGGGTTGATCGCAGGTCAGAAACATGACCGCTTCGGCACCCGGTTCTAAGGCCCGCACTCCCCAGCGAATGGAGCTGGCCTGTCCCTCTTCATACTCCGGATTGAGAACGATTCGCAGGCGCGGATGCTCATCCAGTGGGTGTAAGGCCTGGCGCACATCGCGGGCCGCGTAGCCGATGACCACAACAAGAGTTCTCAATTGGGACCCGAGGGCCACCTCGACAATGTGGCGAATCAGCGGCTTCCCGCGCCAGGAAATGAGTTGCTTCGGTCGCCCGAATCGTTTCGATTCGCCGGCTGCCAGAATGATGCCGTCAATCACCACGCGACCGATTCTATGGCGAGCAAACTATACGGTCAATAGTGAGTCACGGCCGTGAGCCCCGGACCGGCGCATCTTCGGGCGATCTGCCAACGGATTCAAAGGGCGAGCGAGGAGAGGAAACTTTCTCCGGCAGAAAGCCGAAGGTGGAAATTATCGGCAATTGTCTGGCCGATGTCGGCCAGCGTACTCCGGGTGCCGAGATTCACTGCCCGGCGTACGCGGGCGCCATAGGCGAGAATGGGAACATACTCGCGGGAGTGATCGGTCGAGGGCGTGGTGGGGTCGCATCCGTGATCGGCTGTGATGAGCAAGAGATCGTCTCGGCCGAGGCGGGCTTCGATCTCCGGCAGCCGGGCATCGAACTCCTCCAGCGCGCGGGCATATCCCTGGACGTCATTCCGGTGACCGTAGAGCATGTCGAAGTCCACGAGGTTGACAAAGATTAGTCCCGATGACGTCGTGGCCAGGGCCTGGAGGGTTCCATCCACAGAGGCCATGTTGTTTGCCGCCGGGATCTTTCGGGTGAAGCCGCGATAGCAAAAGAGAGATGCTACCTTTCCCACCGAGACGGTTTCCCAGCCGGCCTCCATCAGCAGGTCGAGGAGCGTTGGCCGGGGAGGTTCGATGGCGAAATCCCGCCGCGCCTCGGTTCGACGAAACTGACCCGGCGATCCCGTGAAGGGGCGGGCGATCACACGTGCCACCCGGTGCCGCCCATCGAGAAGATTCCGCGCGATCTCACAGATGCGGTAGAGTTCCGGCACAGGGATGACATCCTCGTGTGCGGCGATTTGAAAAACGCTGTCCGCCGACGTGTAGACGATGGGCGAACCCGTGCGCAAGTGTTCTTCACCAAGCTCCTTGATGATTTCCGTTCCCGAGGCGGGCTTATTGCCCAGTACTTTTCGCCCGATGGCCCGTTCAAACGGCTCGATGACCTCCGGCGGAAATCCGTTGGGATACGTGGGGAAGGGACTATCAGTGATGATCCCCGCTATCTCCCAGTGGCCGGTGGTTGAATCTTTCCCGGCGGAGGCGAGGGCAGCGCGGCCATACGCCCCTTCCGGCTCAGCGACGGGTTCAAGAGTCATCGGTACAATATTGGCCAATCCGTAGCGACGGAGGTGCGGAACATTTACAGGGAGGGAAGCGAAAATATGTCCCAGGGTATCGCTCCCCTCATCGCCGTACTCGGCCGCATCGGGCATGGCTCCGATGCCGGCGCTATCGAGAACGATCAGGACAATGCGATTGAAAACCTTTCCCTCGGTCATGATCCCCCGCTTCTTCCGTGATTTCAGACGTCACACACCATCCATGACGTCGCCTTCTCCGGCGAGGTGTGCGTGTGACCGGCAGGCTGCGCATTCATAACACTGATTGTCCGCCCCATACCCGCGCAGGCCAACGGTGTGGCAGCACTAAGCAGTCGTCTCCGGAGCCGGGGTGGGTTTGTAATAGAGAATCCGGCTGCAGTTATCGCAGGTCAGAATGTTTTCGCCCCGACGAACTTCGGCATAGACTTGGGGGCGCACCGTCATGAAGCAGGCAGTGCACGATCCATCGCGCACCTCGGCCAGGGCGAGTCCATCGCGAATCTCCGTCAGGCGGGTGTATTGGGCCAGAAGGTCCGGGCGAATGAGGGCAGCCAGACGCTCGCGTTCGGCACGGCGCTCGGCCAGCCGCTGGGTCAGGCGTTCGGTGGCCGTGGCGTATTCCGCCAGTTGCTCATCGAATTCGCGCCGTTTGGCTTCGACTTCCGGAGTTCGTTCTCGAAGTTCCACCTCCAGAGTCTCGATCGTCTCCAGCAGTTCGAGAATCTGCGTCTCTATCACACTGATGGCTCGTTTGGCGCTGTCAATCTCCCGAAGAGCCGCTGCATATTCTGTCTGGTTGCGGACGCGCATGAGGTCCCTCTTATATTTCTCCAGCCGGTCCTGCATCTCCTGGAGATCGAGTTCCAGCTGGCGGTGCCGGCGTTTGGAGTCTTCCAGACGATTCTTTTTCTCCAGGTACTCGGCAGCGAATTCATTGAACTGCTTCTCCAGTTCGGCCTTTTTTCGCGGGACGTCAGCAATCTCATTCCCCAGTTCCCTGATCTCTATATCGAGAGCTTGTAGGGCGAGAAGCTTCTCCAATTCCGGATTCACAGCACGCTCCTCCAAGATGTGAATAGCACCGACGGGGTGTGAATGAATCGGAGAGGCGACAGAGGGGAAGCGCAACTGGAGATGATTAGCTGTCTTAACCGGCGTCGCTGATCCCGTGTTTCACCTTCCATCGTTTAGGCGGCCATTATAGCACAGCCGCCTCTTGACACCAAACGGCGCAGGCGACTAATGTATCGGCCTTTGTTTCGAGCCGATCGGGAGCGTACCGTCCATGACTGAAGCCACATCTCTCACAAGCCGCCGTGCGTCCCGGCGAAAACCCCGGACATCGTCCGCGCGCGGCTCGCTCTCGCCGACAAAAGAAGGCGCCGAGCGCCGGCGCGTCCGAGAAATCATTCGGCGACTCAAGAGGAAATATCCCGTGGCTCGCACGGCATTGAACTTTACTACTCCGCTGGAGTTGCTGGTCGCCACCATTCTCTCGGCCCAGTGCACGGACGAGCGTGTGAATCAGGTCACGGCGAAACTGTTCGAGAAATATCGCACGGCGGAAGACTATGCCCGGGCTCCGCTGTCCGAACTGGAACAAGCCATACGACCGACGGGATACTATCGGGCGAAAGCAAAAAGCATTCAGGCGGCCTGCCGAATGATCGCTGAGGAGTTTGGCGGTCAGGTTCCCCGCACCATGGAAGATTTACTGCGCCTTCCGGGCGTCGCCCGAAAGACGGCCAACGTTGTGCTTCAAAATGCCTTCGGTGTTCCCTCGGGCATCGTCGTGGACACTCACGTCATGCGCGTGGCCGACCGCCTGGGGCTGACGAAGGAAAAAGTTCGGGAGAAGATCGAAGCGGATCTGATGAGGCTGGTCCCTCAGCCGGAGTGGATCGGATTCAGTCATCGGCTCATCTTTCACGGGCGGGAGATCTGCCAGGCACGACGGCCACGCTGCCAGGAATGTATTCTGGCCGACCTGTGTCCCTACCCGGAGAAGGTTCTCCGTGCGCGCCCGTCCGTCACAGTCCGAGGGCGCAGCTGAAAAAAGGCACCGATCCGGGGGACCGACGTGAAAACGGATCGGTGCCGACAGCGGGACTACTGAGAGGAAGGGTCACAGGCCCTGGCGTCGGAAAGGCCCTCGGCCCAGCGCCCGCAGTCCCAAGCCCACCGGTCGTCGGAGCTGTTGACCGGGCCGTTGCGGTCGGGATCGCTGCCACTCGTCGAACTTCTGTTGCTGCTCCGGCGTGAGAACCGCCCGCACATCAGCGTGCAGTTGCTGATTCAACTTCTGAATCTGCTGGCGCAGCGACCGTTGTTCGATGACCAGCCGTCCCACCGCGGTGGCGTCAGGTTGTGGCGCTTCGAGAGCTTTCGCCAGTTCATGCTGCTTGGCCCGTAGTTCCTGCTGAAGGGGAAAGATGGCGTCCCGATGCTTTCGCAGAAGATCCTGGATCTCAGCTACCTGTTGATCGGTTAGCCCCAGACGGTTCTTCAGCACCGGAAGCGAGCGACCCAGCCCTTGAGCCCGCGCCAGGCTCACCCCCGCTGCCAGAATCACAATCAAAGTCATCAGTGAGAATGCCCTTTTCATCGCAACCTCCTCCTGCACCTCTGTCCATCGCCGTTTTGTGGCGATGGCTCGAGACTCGCAATGGCGGAGAGCACTCCTTTCGTCCGTCTGCTCCCTGCCATTTTCCATACCTGTAGGACACATCTTCAGGCCAAATAGTTTGAGAAAGTAACGCGGACTTTCCAGTCTGTGAAAGACGTAGCGCAGACTTAGTCTGCGAAAGAAAAAAACGCAGGCTGGAAAGCGCGCGCTACTGAAAATCGGGCGCTCCCGGAAAACCCGGGCCAGAATTAGAGCCCCGGGGGCGGCCAGGATGCCGTCGGGGAATCGCTCAGCAGTGATCTCACTCCGAAGAGGTCTCGATAGGCCACAGCCGACATGGCGACCGCCAGTGGCGCCGTCAGGAAAAAGCCGATGAGGCAGAAAATGAGTCCGGCCGGCGGAAGAAGTGTCAGAATCAAACCGAAGACCCAGAACATCAACCACTGACGCGAGATGACGACCTTCCACGCCTCATTGAGTGCCGAGGCAATATCCATCCGTCGGTCGAGGATCAAGGGGTAGACGAAGGCGAATAGAGCCATCACAAGAGGCGATGCAACGAACGTAATCACCCCGAGAAGCGGTGCTTTCTCCGCCAATCCGCTCAACGACAGATGGATAAACAGTTCGACGACCCAGGCGAGAAAGGCGACACCAAAATATTCAAATCCCTTGAAGACGTCGGCCACCTGAACTCTTTCGCCCCGGAGGGATTTGAAAACCATATAGTAGAGGCCGATGAGGAAGGGACCCGCGGTGACCGAGAGCGTAATCAACGACAGAAAGGTCACGATGAGGGTCGTCAGAGCGAACATCGGGAGATTGGGTTTGATGCCCTCCCACCCTTGAGACAGCCAGCGGCTAATATCAATGCTCGTTTCCCGGAACGTAGAGCGGAAGGGCTCTGATGGAGTGACAGGAGGAAGATAGGCCGGTCCTGTGGACGGGGAGGGAATGATCTCGGTAGAAGGTGGTGTTCCGAAGAGCTGGGTTTCCGATTCCTCCGGCGGGAGCAGCCGCATTCCACAACGCCGACAAAACCGAGCTGTTTCTGCCGACTCTGTTCCACAGCGCGGGCAGGTGATCATCTGATCAGATGCTCCTTATCATATCTCGCTATCCACACGGAGGTCGGCGTCGGGGGCGATCATCGGTAACCTCAAAAAAGAAGAGGGCTCTGAGAGGCCCCCAAGCGGCCACACTTATAAGCTCGGGCCATGCTCCGGTGACGCGGCGTGGTCAGCTCTTCTTCGAGGTCACGGCGTAGAAGGCCGCCAGTTGTTGTTCGACTTTCTTGCTGCCGCATTTCGGACATTTCACATTCTTCTTCTCGTACTCGGCCACCGTCATGGTGAGTTTAAATTTGCGATTGCATTGAGTGCAGCGATATTCGTAGACCGGCATACTCCTGTTCTCACCTCCCTGTCGAAAGAAATGCGATGGAGGGCCGACATCCGGCCACCTCTCGCCTTTTGGTTCCTCCTTTCGCTCTGAGATTTATCTCCATCACGCGATCCCTTGCCCACCGGGCTTCTCACCAGGACGAGTCACAATCTATGTCACCGGTGGGGAGAGCGGCGATGAGTGCTCTCCACGCACCGTCTGCGACTCGTTTCCCCTGATGCGTTGCGCTGTGGGCCTTAATGATCATAGCAGATTTTTCGCGTCAGTAAAGATGACGCGCTTTTTCCTCGCTCCTGGCACGACGAGAAAGGGCAGGCCGCAAGACCTCCAACCGCAGCACGGGAGTTCGGGCGGCGGGTTTGAAATAATGATGCCTTCCCCTATAATTGCCCGGGGGGTAGTCATCAAGGACTGAAGATGGATGTCGTCAAACAAGTGACCCGCATGCAGGCGATTGCTCGTCGTCTTCATGCGACGGGCCAGCGGATCGGACTTGTTCCCACTGCCGGAAATCTTCACGAAGGTCATCTCAGCCTCATTCGCCGCGCCCGGGAGATGTGCCACGTGGTCATTGTCTCGATATTTTCTCCCGCTGCCTGGCCGCCGGCAGAGAAAGCCTCCCACGGAAAGGAGACCCATCCACTCGAATCCGCTCCTTTTTTGTCCCGCGATGTCGAGGTCGTCGCGCCCAGCGGCGTTGACTACATCTTTGCTCCCTCGGCGGCGGAGATCTTCCCCGAGGGGGCATCCACGATGGTTGTCGTGAAGGGGTTGAGCGAGAAGCTCCACGGAGGACTTCATCCGGAGCATGTGATTCAGGCGACGACATTCCTCACGATTCTCTTTCATCTTATCCGGCCCCACGTTGTATTCTTCGGGTGGAAGGATGGGTATCAAGTGGCTCTGGTCAGACGGATGATTCGAGATCTCCGGTTCGATGTCGAAGTATGCATATGTCCGATCCTACGGGAAGCGAGCGGATTAGCCATCTCGGCCGACAATGAGCGATTGAGCGCCCGCGAGCGCGAGGCCGCCGCTGTTCTCTATCAGGCGCTGGAAAAAGTGCAAGTTCTTGTAGCTGCCGGCGAACGCGATGCCGTCCGCCTGATTCGCGCCATGCGCGAGGTCATCGAGTCCCAACCTCTGGCCCGAATCGAATCCCTCTCCATCGTAGATAGCGAGACGCTCGAACCGCTGGTCACCCTCGGCGAGCGCCCGGCCCTGGTCGCGGTGGTCGCCCATATCGGTCGCGTCCGGCTGAGCGACAACATCCTGGTCGCTCTGGCCTGAGATGGAAGGGGCCGGCTGGAGTTACGAACGATCGAGTTTCCCTGCCGGGGCCGGTGGGCCCCCCAGGACCCGATGACAGGGCCATGGGGATGTTGAACGCTCTGACCCCACATCAGGCGGAACTTTTTGCTTTTGCCTTTCGTTTTGCCAAGTGCGTTCCCGCAGATGGATAATTGAGGAGACGAGATTGAACGTGGGAGCAAAGGTGGCGTTGGCCAGCCAGGAGGCGCAACTCGTTCGACGGTGTCTGGCCGGCGATGAGGCGGCATGGGAGGAAATCGTCCGAACCTACTCGCGCCGGATCTACAATCTGGCCTACCGCTTCACGGGAAACCATGAGGCGGCCGAAGACCTGACGCAGGAGGTTTTCGTTCGCGTCTACCGGACGCTCGATCAGTTTAATCCGGCCGTGGGAGATCTCTCCCACTGGCTCATGCGGGTGGCCCGCAATCTCATCATTGATGATTATCGCAAACGCGGTCGGACGCCGACCGAGCAAAGCGAAGACCTGGCCGATCATGAATACCATCTCCACGCCGACGAATACGGCAACCCCGAGCGGGTGGTCGAACAGCAGGAACTCAGCCGCCTGGTCCAGCAGGCGATCAACAAGCTGTCGCCGGAGCTTCGCACCTGTATCATCCTGCGCGATCTGGAGGAACTCTCCTATCAGGAGATCGTGGACCTGCTTCAGATCCCGGAGGGAACGGTGAAGTCGCGCATCAATCGCGGGCGCATTGAGCTGGCCCGCATCTTACGACGGATGAAGGTTATTTGAGATGATGACCTGCGAGCAGTTCGAACATCTGATGAGCGAATACCTGGACGGAAGCGCCGAACCCGCTGCCGCCGAGGCCTTCGTTCATCACTACTTGGCCTGTGAGTCCTGTCGTCAGCTCTTCGACGATGTGCGGGCGACGGTGGATCTGTGTCATCGGCTGGAGGCGGTCGAACCCTCCCCACAGCTCCAGCACCGTATTCTTGAAGCGACCACAGCCGGGGCGATGATGAGCTGTGCCGCCTTCGATGAGCTTCTGGCCGATTATTTCGATGGTTTCCTTCCGGCGGAAGAGTATCATCTCTTTGAGACCCATTTTGAGCAGTGTCACCGGTGCCAGCGATTGCTCCGGAGCGTCGAGGCCGTCCGTGATCTCTGTCGCCAGCTCGAGCCGGTGGCTGTTCCCGAGGGATTAACCGAACGCATTCTGGAGGCCACCATCCGCGCCGATCATCAGGTGCAGCCGCTGGCCCGCTGGATCACTCGCTCCTGGATGTGGCTCAAGCACACCCTTCGGCGGACGCTCGGCCCGCTCCTCACGCCAGAACTCGTCACCGCTTCGATTCTCTTTCTGGGCACACTCGGATTCCTTCTCGTTGATCTTTCCGATGACAGAAGTCTCTCGGGCATCTATCGAGGGGCCAGCCAGCAAGCGGCTCGGATGCTGAATCCATCCGAATCCGACCGGAACCGGATGCTCCGTCAGATCCAGAAGCTGCGGGCCGATGTGAGCGGCTGGATCGAGGCCGGCGTGGAATTTTTCACCGGCGGGCAAGAGAACAAGCGGATCAAAGGAGGAGAGCAAAGACAATAATTTCTCAAGAGCGGCGTGGCATGAACGTCGG